>WVXK01000092.1:1100-1322 GCA_011773515.1 Deltaproteobacteria bacterium | reverse complement strand
TGAGGAGGGGGGCACTGGCACGGATCTCGATGACTACGACACGACGTATGAGTGCAGCATCGATGGGGCTGCTGGACCCTTGGGGTCTGGCAGCAGCGTGGATATCAACCTCACATATGGCGATAGCGCCGTTTGCACCTTCAGCAACAGCCGGCTGCCCACCCTGGAGGTGAAGAAGCTTCTGGATCCCACGGGCGATCCTGGGCTGTTCGATCTGTTGAT
>WVXK01000092.1:0-1080 GCA_011773515.1 Deltaproteobacteria bacterium | reverse complement strand
AGGAAAGCAGATGCGACTCACAACGGCAGCACCAATGCCAGGACAGTGGACGCCGGTATCCGCACCGTCAGTGAGGAGGGGGGCACTGGCACCGATCTCGATGACTACGAGACCACGTATGAGTGCAGCATCGATGGGGCTGCTGGGCCCTCCGGCTCTGGGACCAGCTTCGATGTCAGCCTCACTTACGGCGATAATGCCGTCTGCAGCTTCACGAACAGCCGCCTGCCTACCGTGGAGGTGGAGAAGGCCCTGGTGCCCTCCACCGACGAAGGTCGGTTCAACCTCTACATTGACGAAACCGGGTACGCAAACAAAGGCCACGGTGAGAGCACTCTGGAGCAGGCCGTGATCAGCGGTACCCACACCATCAGTGAGACCGCCTTCATCGGCTTCAGCCTCGATGACTACGAGACCACCTATGAGTGCAGCATCGATGGGGCTGCTGGGCCCTCCGGGTCTGGCACCAGCGTCGATATCAGCCTCACTTACGGCGATAACGCCGTCTGCAGCTTCACGAACAGCCGCCTNNGGTGAGAGCACTCTGGAGCAGGCGGTGATCAGCGGTACCCACACCATCAGTGAGACCGCCTTTGTCGGCTTCAGCCTCGATGACTACGACACGAGCTATGAGTGCAGCATCGATGGGGCTGCTGGACCCTCCGGGTCTGGCAGCAGCGTGGATGTCAACCTCACTTACGGCGATAACGCCGTCTGCATCTTCACCAACAGCCGGCTGCCCACCCTGGAGGTGAAGAAGCTTCTGGATCCCACGGGCGATCCTGGGCTGTTCGATCTGTTGATCGATGGAGTGGTTAGGAAAGCAGATGCGACTCACAACGGCACGACCGACGCCAGGACCGTGGACGCGGGTATCCTGACCGTCAGTGAGGAGGGGGGCACTGGCACCGATCTCGATGACTACGACACGAGCTATGAGTGCACCATCGATGGGGCTGCTGGGCCCTCCGGGTCTGGCACCAGCGTCGATGTCAGCCTCACTTACGGCGATAACGCCGTCTGCAGCTTCACCAACAGCCGCCTGCCCACCCTGGAGGTGAAGAAGCTTCTGGATCCCAC
>WVXK01000091.1:15000-15212 GCA_011773515.1 Deltaproteobacteria bacterium | reverse complement strand
CCGCAATCCAGCGAGTGCAGCGCACTCCCCCGCACAACGGGAATGTCATCGCCGGGAAACTCGTACTTGCTGAGCAGCTCGCGCACCTCCAGCTCAACCAGATCGAGCAGCTCGGGATCATCCACCATGTCAACCTTGTTCATGTATACCACAATGTAGGGAACACCCACCTGACGGGCCAACAGTATGTGCTCACGGGTCTGGGGCATCGG
>WVXK01000091.1:0-14933 GCA_011773515.1 Deltaproteobacteria bacterium | reverse complement strand
GTCTTCCCGTGATCCACATGACCGATCGTGCCAACGTTCAAATGGGGCTTCTTTCTCTCAAACTTGGGCTTCGCCATGTCTCTCTCCTCCTCTTGTTCTTTATAAGCCTTTGACCTTCAGCAACTCATCGGACACGGAAATTGGTAATGCCTCATACTGGGAAAAATGCATCGAATAGGTCGCCCTTCCCTGGGTCAGTGACCTGAGATCTGTGGCGTAACCGAACATCTCGGCAAGCGGAACGAGAGCGTTGACCACCTGGGTCTTGTTCCTGGCCTCTACATTTTGCACCTTTCCTCTCCGGGAGCTGATATCTCCGATCACATCTCCCATGAAATCATCAGGCGTGACGATTTCGACCTTCATGATCGGTTCGAGAATAATCGGATCAGCTCCTTTGCACGCGAGCTTAAAGCCCATCGATGCGGCAATCTTAAATGCCATCTCGGAAGAGTCAACCTCATGAAATGAGCCGTCGAACAGGGTTACCTTCACGCCCACAACGGGATATCCTGCAATGATCCCCGTCTCGGCGGCCTCGCGAACACCCTTTTCAACGGAAGGAATGTATTCCCGGGGAATTGACCCGCCCACAATCTTGTTTTCGAAGACGACGCCGGAACCCTTTTCCCCCGGCTCCATGTCGAGCCACACGTGGCCATACTGCCCTCGGCCACCGGTTTGCTTGACGAATTTGCCTTCCGCCCTGCTTTTCACCCTCACCGTCTCCCGGTATGCCACCTGGGGCCTGCCCACGTTTGCCTGAACTTTGAACTCCCTGATCAGGCGATCGCAGATGATTTCAAGATGCAATTCGCCCATGCCCGAGATAAGGGTCTGCCCGGTCTCATCATCAGCGGTAATGCGGAACGACGGGTCCTCCATGGCAAGGCGGGAGAGGGACTGTCCGAGTTTTTCCTGATCTGCTTTGGTCCGGGGTTCAATTGAAACGGATATGACAGGGTCCGGGGGCGTTATCGTCTCGAGGACCACGGGGGACTCCTGTTTGCAGAGGGTGTCTCCCGTAGCCGTTGACTTGAGCCCGACGCAGGCGGCTATGTCGCCTGCATAAATGGCCTTTATGTCCTCCCTCTTGTTCGCATGCATCTTGAGCAGCCGACCGATTCTCTCTCTTTTTTCCCGGGAGGCATTGTATACGTAACTTCCCGTTTCGATGTGTCCTGAATATACCCTTATGTAGGTCAAATTACCGACAAAAGGGTCATTGAGGATCTTGAAAGCGAGGGCGGAAAAGGGCTCCTCGTCGGAGGAATGTCGCTCCACCACCTCCGCCGTCTGGGGGTTTATCCCTTTTATCGGAGGAATATCTTCCGGAGAGGGAAGGTAATCGACAACGGCATCGAGAAGCGTTTGGACCCCTTTGTTCTTGAATGCTGACCCGCACAGGATGGGAACGATCTTGAATTCAACCGTTCCCTTCCGGACGACTTCCCGGATCTCTTCCGGTGAGACAGCTTCCCCGTCTACGTATTTTGCCATTATGGATTCATCGACATCTGAGATGAGCTCGATCATTTTTTCCCGGGAAGCATTTGCCGCATCCCGGAAAGCTTCGGGAACCTCCTCGACCCTGAATTTGGCCCCCAGGGTATCTTCATCCCAGACGATTAATTTCAGATCGATAAGGTCTATGATGCCTTTGAAGGAATCCTCCTTGCCGTATGGAATTTGCAACGGTACGGGGAGTGCATGCAGCTTTTCTTCTATGTCTTCGACAACCTTCCAGAAATCTGCCCCCACACGGTCCATCTTGTTAACGAAAGCAATTCTGGGAATTTTGTATTTGTCTGCCTGCCTCCAGACTGTCTCCGACTGTGGTTCGACGCCACCGACCGCGCAAAAGACGGCAACCACCCCATCGAGGACTCGAAGCGCCCTCTCCACTTCTATTGTGAAGTCAACGTGTCCCGGCGTATCGATGATATTGATCCGGAAATCCCTCCAGAAGCAGGTCGTGGAGGCAGATGTTATGGTAATTCCCCTCTCCTGCTCCTGCTCCATCCAGTCCATCGTTGCAGTTCCTTCGTGGACCTCTCCCATCCTGTGGGACACACCCGTATAGTAGAGAATCCTCTCCGTTGTGGTTGTCTTACCGGCATCGATATGGGCCATTATGCCGATGTTTCTCTGTTTTTTCAGCGGGACCGCGCGTGCCAATTCGGCCTCCAAACGCTACCATCTATAGTGGGCAAAGGCTTTGTTAGCCTCGGCCATTTTATGGGTGTCTTCCTTTTTCTTGATCGAGCCACCCCGTTTGTTGTATGCATCGAGAAGTTCGTTCGTCAGTTTTTCCGTCATTGTTTTTTCAGATCGGTTTCTTGCAAATTGCACTATCCATCGTATGGCGAGTGAGAGCTGCTTGGCCGGCCTTACCTCAACGGGGACCTGATACGTTGCTCCCCCCACCCTTCTCGGCCTCACCTCGAGGACAGGCCTCACATTCTCGATCGCTTTTTTCATAACAGCGATGGGCTCCTCTCCCGTTTTCTCCCGAATCTTGTCGAGTGTCGTGTACACGATCCTGCGTGCAGCCGTCTTTTTCCCCTTTTTCATGACGACATTTATGACTTTGCCAACGATAATATCGTCAGTAACCGGGTCGGGAATGCTTTCTCTTTTTGGCGCAGGTCCTCTTCGAGGCATAATATTCTCCTTTTCTGCTCACCCTTTTTCAGAATAGCCGCATTAATCAAACAAATGAATCAGACAGCCAAACCAGGTATGAGAGCTCTATTTGGGCCTTTTCGTACCGTACTTCGACCTGCTCTTCCGTCTGTCTTCGACACCAACGGAATCCAGAACTCCTCTGACTATATGGTACCTCACTCCCGGCAGGTCTTTGACCCTGCCTCCTCTTATCAAGACGACCGAATGCTCCTGAAGGTTGTGCCCCTCACCCGGGATGTACGCCGTTACCTCGAACCCGTTTGTCAGCCGTATTCTCGCGACTTTCCGGAGTGCCGAATTCGGCTTTTTGGGGGTAGTCGTGTAAACCCTCGTGCAAACCCCCCTTTTTTGCGGGCAGGAAGACAGGGCAGGTGAGGCGCTCTTTGTTTTCGGCTTTTTCCTCGCCTTCCTGATAAGCTGGTTAATCGTCGGCATATCGGCGCGTCTCCACTTTATTGTCCAAATTTGCTAATTTATCACCTAATTTACTCGTGTGTCAATATATAATAATTATTCTGCCTGCTCTTCCACTTCTTTCTCGATGTGGGGTTCGACTTTCAGATAGTCTCGTCTTCCCGTGCCCGCCGGGATGAGCCTTCCCATGATAACGTTTTCTTTGAGCCCTCCGAGCAAATCGCATTTTCCGCTTACCGCTGCCTCGGTGAGCACCTTCGTTGTCTCCTGGAAAGATGCCGCTGATATCCAGCTGTCCGTTGAGAGTGATGCTTTTGTAATCCCGAGAAGTTGCGGCTCTGCCGTTGCGGGTCTTCCATTGTTCGCAAGGACCCTCTCATTTTCCATTCTGAACCTCCACTTCTCCACGCTCTCGTCAACCAGGAATGTCGTGTCGCCGGGGTCAACTATCTTGACCCTTCTTAACATCTGCCGAACGATAACCTCGATATGCTTGTCGTTGATTTTCACTCCCTGGAGACGGTAGACCTTCTGGATTTCATCAACGAGAAATTTCGCAAGTTCTTTCTCTCCGAGAACCCGGAGGATGTCGTGAGGATTCGGTGAACCCTCCATCAGGGGTTCGCCGGCCCTCACCCGCTCTCCATCGTGTACGATCACGTGCTTGCCCCTTGGAATAACATATTCACGGGCCTCGCCAACATCCGGCGTTACCGTTATCTTCCTCTTTCCCTTGATGTCTTTTCCGAGCCTGACCAGGCCATCGATTTCAGATATGACGGCATTGTCTTTTTGTTTTCGCGCTTCGAAGAGCTCCACCACCCTTGGAAGGCCACCCGTGATATCCTTGGTCTTGGTGGTTCCCCTGGGTATCTTTGCGATGATGTCGCCGGCCTCGACTTCCATGCCCTCTTCAACTCTGATGTTTGCACCGACGGGGAGCAGGTATCGAGCGTCTGCTGTAGACCCCGGGAGTTTCATGGTCCGCCCCTTTGCGTCCTTTATCGATATCCTGGGACGCGCTTCCGGATCTCGCGGCTCGATAACCACCTGGGAGGCTTTTGAGGTAACTTCGTCGACCTGCTCTTTCATCGTTATGCCTTCTTTGATGTCCCCGAACTTTATCTTTCCCGGCACTTCCGTCAGTATGGGGATATTGTAGGGGTCCCACTCTCCGAGCCTCGTGTTTGCCTTTATTTTCTCCTTTTCAGATACAAATATCGTCGCTCCATAGGTGACGGGATATTTTTCCCTTTCCCTTCCGGCGTCATCGATTATTACGATCTCTCCGTTTCTCGCCATGGCAACGCTCGTGCCGTCGCTCTTTTCCACGGTGTGGAGGTTGTTGAACTTTACAACCCCCGGATTTTTATTCTCAATGAAGGATTGCTCGACGCTTCTCGAGGCCGCCCCGCCGATGTGGAAGGTTCTCATCGTGAGCTGCGTGCCGGGCTCCCCGATCGACTGGGCAGCGATAATCCCTATCGCCTCTCCCATGCTGACCATATTTCCCCGTGCCAGGTCTCTCCCGTAACACTTTGCACAGATGCCTCTTTTGAGCTGGCAGGATATAACCGATCGGATCATGACTTCGTCTATTCCCGCGTCCTGGATCCTTCGTGCCTTGTCCTCGGTGATCTCTTCATTTGCGGCAACAATAACCTCTTCCGTTACGGGGTCGATGACATCCTCGAGGGCGACCCTTCCGAGCAGCCGATCGGCGAGGGTGTCGATTATCTCTCCCCCTTCGATGAGGGCTCTCATCTCGACTCCCTCGAGGGTTTGACAGTCCTCATCGCCGATCATTCCATCCTGGGCCACATCGACGAGTCTCCGCGTCAGGTATCCGGCATTCGCAGTTTTCAGCGCCGTGTCGGCGAGTCCCTTTCTCGCGCCATGAGTCGATATAAAGTACTGGAGAACGGAAAGGCCTTCCCGGAAATTCGAGGTGATCGGCGTCTCGATTATCTCCCCCGTGGGCTTTGCCATGAGGCCCCTCATCCCTGCAAGCTGCCGCATCTGCTTATCGGAACCTCTCGCGCCGGAATCCGCCATCATATAGATGGGATTGAAGGATTGAATTTTTACTTCCTTCCCGGCCTTGTCTTTGACCGTTTCCTCCTCCATCTCCTTCATCATCTCGTCAGCGACCTCTTCCGCCACGCCTGACCAGATATCCACGACTTTGTTGTACCGCTCACCGTCAGTGATCAGGCCTTCCGTGTACTCCCTGATCACCGACTCGACCATCTTCGTTGCCCTATCAATCATTTTATGCTTGTTCGAGGGTATCTTGAGGTCATCGACTGATATGGAAATTCCCGAGTAGGTGGCGTACTGAAATCCGAGTTTTTTCAGCCTGTCAGAGAGGATCACCGTTGCTTTCGTTCCACAGTGGCGAAAGGCGTAATCGATGAGGTCACCAAGGTCTTTTTTCTTCATCACCTTGTTGACCATGTAAAAAGGAATTTCCTCCGGTAATATCCCGTAAAGAATGACCCTTCCCACCGTGGTCTCGACCAGGTTCCCGTTCAGCCTCGCCCTGATGAGCGCATGAATGTCTATTTCCTTGGAGTCATACGCAATCCGGACCTCATCCAGGTCCGCAAACGTTTTCCCTTCCCCCTTCGCGCCTACCTTGTCCCTGGTAAGGTAATAGATGCCGAGCACTATGTCTTGCGTGGGCCCGATGATCGGTTTTCCGTGGGCCGGTGAAAGTATATTGTTCGTCGACATCATGAGAACCCTGCTCTCGCTTTGTGCTTCGATGGAGAGAGGCACGTGAACGGCCATCTGGTCGCCGTCGAAGTCGGCATTGAACGCCGAACACACGAGCGGATGTAGCTGGATGGCTTTCCCTTCGATGAGCACCGGCTCGAATGCCTGCATTCCGAGCCGGTGGAGGGTCGGGGCCCTGTTCAAGAGGACGGGATGCTGCCTGATGACTTCATCGAGGGCATCCCAAACCTCCCTCATCTCTTTCTCCACGAGTTTTTTGGCCTGTTTGATTGTGGTCGAGTGCCCTCCCTCTTCGAGCTTATTGAACACGAACGGTTTATACAGCTCCAGTGCCATCTTTTTCGGCAGACCGGTCTGGTGCAGTTTCAATTCAGGGCCCACGACGATAACAGACCTGCCGGAATAATCGACCCTCTTTCCGAGAAGATTCTGGCGGAACCTTCCCGACTTCCCCTTGAGCATATCGCTTAAAGACTTGAGTGGCCGCCTGTTCGATCCCGTTATGACCTTCCCCCTTCTGCCGTTGTCAAAGAGCGCATCAACGGCCTCCTGAAGCATCCTCTTTTCGTTCCTGATGATTATGTCGGGAGCGTTGAGGTCCATAAGCTTTCTGAGCCTGTTGTTTCTGTTTATGACCCTCCGGTAAAGATCGTTTAAATCGGAGGTGGCGAAACGTCCCCCGTCAAGGGGAACGAGGGGCCGAAGATCCGGAGGAAGAACGGGCAAGACTTCCAGGATCATCCAATCCGGGCGCTGCACCGACTCCCTGAAAGCTTCGACGACTTTTAACCTCTTCGCCAGCTTCTTCTTTTTTGCATCGGAGGTGGTCTCTAAAAGCTCCGCCCGCAAATGCTCGGATAGCTTTTCGCAGTCTATCTCCCGCAAGAAGTCCCTGACAGCTTCGGCACCGATACCTACCGTAAATTTGTCGCCGTGGTCTTCCTTGTACTTCCGGTACCCCTCTTCGGTGAGAAGAGTGTTCTTCTGGAGATCCGTGTCCCCCGGATCAATAACGATGTATTTTTCAAAGTAGAGTACGCTTTCCACCTCTTTCATGGTGAGGTCAAGGATCGTGCCGATTCTGCTGGGGAGGCTCTTCAAAAACCAGATATGGGCCACAGGGGCGGCAAGCTCTATGTGTCCCATTCTTTCCCTTCTCACCTTCGACTGGATAACCTCGACGCCGCACTTTTCGCACACGATACCCCGGTGCTTCATGCGCTTGTACTTGCCGCACAGGCACTCGTAATCTTTGGTCGGCCCGAATATTTTGGCGCAGAAGAGGCCATCCCTCTCCGGCTTCAGTGTTCTGTAGTTGAGAGTCTCCGGTTTTTTTACCTCTCCGTGGGACCATTTTCGGATCATATCCGAAGAGGCGATAGAGATTTTGATGCTCGAGATGTTGAGCGGATTACGGGGACTTTCTAAAATCTTGAGTATGTCTTCCAATTTTATCCCTCCAATTAAGGGGTTGACTGACTATTCCTCACTTTGAAGGTCAACGTTCAATGCAAGAGCCTGGAGTTCCTTGATGAGAACGTTGAACGACTCCGGCAGTCCGGGCTCCAGGCTAAACCCTCCCTTGACGATCGACTCGTACATCCTGGCTCTGCCGGGGACATCATCGGATTTAACCGTGAGAAATTCCTGGAGTGTGTGGGCTGCCCCATACGCCTCGAGAGCCCATACCTCCATTTCCCCGAGGCGCTGACCGCCAAACTGTGCCTTGCCGCCCAGCGGCTGCTGTGTAACGAGAGAGTAAGGTCCTGTGGACCGGGCGTGTATCTTGTCGTCCACAAGGTGGTTGAGTTTGAGCATGTACATGAGGCCGACGGTAACTTTTCGCTTGAAGGCGAGTCCCGTCCTCCCGTCATACAGGTTCGCCTGGCCATCCAGGGGCAAACCCGCCATCCTCAGGTAATCCCTGATTTCGGACTCTTTCGCTCCGGAAAAAACCGGGGTTGCCATGAATACGCCGTTTTTCAAATCATTTGCTATCTTTAGCACATCTTCTTCAGGTAATGATTCAACATATTCGCTAAATTCTACCGAATTATATACTTTCTTAAGCCATTCTTTAATTGCAGATTGGGAATAGTTCTCCATAATGTGTCTCTCTATCTCTTTCCCGAGCTCGGAGGCTGCCCAACCCAAGTGGGTTTCGAGAATCTGGCCCACGTTCATCCTCGAGGGCACACCGAGAGGATTCAGCACGATATCGACGGGCGTGCCATCTTCCAGGTAGGGCATGTCTTCTATGGGAAGAACCATCGAGATGACCCCTTTGTTGCCATGACGCCCGGCCATCTTGTCGCCCACCGAGAGTTTTCTTTTCATTGACACGTATGCCTTGACAGTTTTGAGAACACCCGGAGGGAGCTCATCGCCTCTTTGTACCCGGTCAAATTTTTCTGCAAACCGCTTCTTGATCTGGCTTTTATGCGCCGTTGCCATATCCAATATCTCTTTGTTCTTCAGGTTTATCTCCGGATCTTCCACGGTGTTGATGTCAGCCAACCTCTCCCTCGGGATCTTTTTGAATATCTCCTCGGTAATGGTTTTATTTTTCTGGACCAATACCGATGAGCGATCGGGGGACATTATCCGTGTGGCAGCTGTTTTACCCACGAGGTTGCCCTTGATCCTTCCCTCCATATTTTCCGTAACTATTCTCAACTCATCCTTCTCATCCCTTTTGAGGGCTTCGATTTCCTTCTCTTCCAGTTCCCGGGCCCTGTCATCCTTCTCGCCACCCTTCCGGGTGAAAATCTTGGCGTCGATGACGATACCGTCGATTCCCGGCGGTACCCGGAGGGATGTGTCTTTGACGTCTCCCGCCTTGTCCCCAAATATGGCACGGAGGAGCTTTTCTTCCGGGGTCAGCTGGGTTTCCCCTTTGGGCGTAACCTTCCCCACCAGTATATCCGTATGGGACACCCGGGCACCGATCCTCACGATGCCGCTTTCGTCGAGATTTTTCAGCGCTTCCTCGCCGACGTTGGGGATATCGTTCGTTATCTCTTCCTTTCCGAGTTTCGTCTCCCTCGCCATACATTCGAACTCTTCTATGTGAATCGACGTGTACACGTCATCCCGAACCAGCCTCTCGCTGATCAGGATGGAGTCCTCGAAGTTGTATCCCCCCCAGGGCATAAAGGCAACGAGAACATTGCGCCCCAGAGCAAGTTCCCCTTTGCTTGTCGCCGGCCCGTCCGCTATGACTTCCCTCTTTTTCACCCTGTCCCCGATTCCGACCACCGGCTTTTGGTTTATGCAGGTATTCTGATTTGACCTGGTAAACTTGTTCAGGTTGTATATATCCGCCCCGAGCCTTCCCATCTGGTCTGGCTCCTCGGCTTTGATGACAATCCTCGTTGCATCCACGAACTCAACGATTCCCGCGCGTTTCGCTACCACCGTTGCCCCTGAATCGGCAGCGGCCACGCTTTCGATGCCGGTTCCAACGAGGGGGGGCTCGGTTCTCAACGAAGGAACGGCCTGCCTCTGCATGTTGGAACCCATGAGTGCCCTGTTTGCATCGTCGTGTTCCAGAAAGGGAATGAGGGATGCCGCAACGGAAACGAGCTGATTCGGGGACACATCCATGAGTGTAATCTCAGATGCGCTCACCATGGTGAATTCGCCCTTTTTTCTCGCTATGACGATGTCATTGACAAAATATCCCTCCTCGTTGAGAAGGGCGTTTGCCTGCGCTATGACATGTTCCCCCTCTTCGATCGCCGACAGGTAGACCACCTCGTCAGTGACCTTCCCCTCCTTCACCAACCGGTAGGGCGTTTCGATGAACCCGAACTCGTTTACCTTTGCGTAAATTGCAAGAGAACCGATGAGCCCGATGTTCGGGCCCTCTGGTGTTTCTATCGGACAGATCCTTCCGTAATGGGTCGGGTGGACATCTCTCACCTCAAACCCTGCCCTGTCACGTGTGAGACCGCCGGGGCCCAGCGCTGACAGCCTCCTTTTATGCGTAATTTCCGAGAGAGGATTTGTCTGGTCCATGAACTGGGAAAGCTGGCTGGAACCGAAGAACTCTTTGATCTGAGCCGATACGGGTTTGGAGTTTACCAGATCATGAGGCATGGCTGTGTCAAGGTCCTGGTGTGTCATCCTCTCCTTGATCGCTCGATCAACCCTCAGCAGGCCATCCCGGAGGGCTTTCTCCACGAGCTCGCCAACCGTTCTTACCCGTCTGTTGCTCAAGTTGTCGATGTCGTCAGGCTCGCCGTTTCCGTTTTTCAGATCGATAAGATACTTTATTATCGCGACGATATCTTCTTTTCTGAGCGCCACGTGCTCCAGGGGAACATCCTTTAACCCCAGCTTGTAGTTCAACTTCAACCTTCCCACACGGGAAAGCGAATACCGGTCCGGGTTGAAGAACAGGTTCTGGAAAAGATGTTCGGCAGCATCAAGGGTCGGCGGGTCGGTTGGCCTCATCTTCTTGTATATTTCCTTCAGCGCAGACTCTCTGTCCTTCGTCTTGTTCTGCCAGAGGTCCTCCCAGATGCACTTGTCCGCCGTTACGACCGTACTGACTTCCATCTTTTTTATATCTCTTGCCCGGACCTCCTCCAGATCTTCATCTCCTATCGGCTTGCCGGACTCGATGATCACCTCATTCGAGGATGGGTCAACCACCTCTTTCACGGAGACCTGTCCCTTGAGCGTGTCAATTGGCAGTTCCACCTTACCGAGGTCTATCTCGCCGTACCTTTCGGCCCTCAACCTCTGGACTTTCTGCCCTTTTCTCACGATTACTTCTTTCGTCTCCGGGTGGCGTATCTCAGCGGGTGACCTCTTTCCCACCATGTCAAAAAGATTCAGCTTCTTCTCGTACACGTCTCCCTTTATGGTAACTTCCTCCACCTTGTAAAATTCCTTCATCGCATCCTCGAGGGAGTATCCGAGGGCCCGCAAAAAGACCGCGATGGGAAACTTCTTCTTCCTGTCGATTTTGACAAAGAGGGACTCCTTGTGATCGAATTCGAAATCCAGCCAGGAGCCGTTGTTCGGTATGATTCTCGAGGAGAACGAGGTCTTTTCGGTAATGCCACCCCTTGACTTGTCCTTCTCGAAGTACACTCCCGGCGAGCGTTGGACCTGACTTACGATAACCCGCTCTGTCCCGTTGACGATAAAGGTTCCCTTGTCCGTCATGAGCGGTATTTCTCCAAAAAACACTTCCTGCTCCTTGACGTCCCGAATCGTCCTGTTCCCCGTTGTTTCGTCTATGTCAAAGAGCACAAGCTGAAATCTGACCTTCATCGGCGCCGCGTAGGTCATCCCCCTTTCCCGGCACTCGTCTTCGCTGTACTTCGGCGTTTCGATGGAATAGCTGATAAAGTCCAGATGCGCCCTTCCATTGGGATCGCTTATGGGGAACACACCGCGAAACACTGCCTGAAGGCCGATATTTTTTCGCTCATCGGGTACGATATCGCTCTGCAGGAAGTTCCCGTATGACTCTAACTGCAACTTGATCAGGTGGGGACTCCCCAGCACGGTTCGAATCTTTGAGAAATTAACCCTTTTGATCCTGTTGGTATAATCAAGATAACCCATCTTGACTCCCTATCATGAAAACAGTTTTATTGGGGACCGGGAAAGCGCCCCCGGTTTAAACCGACACCTTAACTTAACTCAATTCAGCCGTTCCCCCTGCCTCCTCGAGCTTTTTCTTGGCTTCCTCCGCCTCCTCCTTGGAAACCCCTTCCTTCACCGATTTGGGAACGCTTTCAACGAGCTCCTTGGCCTCTTTGAGACCGAGACTCGTGATTTCCCGTACCGCCTTGATGACATTGATTTTTTTATCGCCGAATTCCTTCAGGATGACATCGAACTCTGTTTTCTCCTCAGCCGCTTCAGCGGCAGGAACCTGTGGACCCGCAGCTGCAACGACAGCCGGAGCCGAGGCTGATACGCCGAATTTTTCCTCGAGATCCTTGATCAACTCGGATAGTTCCAGAACAGACATGCTTTCGATAAAGCTGATAACGTCCCCTTTCGTTATTGCTGCCATTTTATCCTCCTTGAATTGAAACTATTTTTATTGTCTTTCTTTCTGATCCAGAATCGCGTTCAACGAATAGAGCAGCTGCCGGGGAATTGCCGAAAGTACGCCAACAAGCCCCGAAATAGGCGCGGCTATCGTGCAGACCAGCTTCGCGGTGAGTTCCTCCTTTGGCGGAAGCTGGGCAATCGTAATGACATCTTTCGCCGTAACCGTCCTATCCCCCAGCATGCCTCCAATTGCTTCAATCTTCGGCACCTTGTCGGTAAATCCCTTGAAGGTCTTTGCCACAGGCACCGGATCTTCGTAGGCAAAGACAACAGCTGTAGAACCCGTTATGTCCTCCAGGAGTGTCTCGAGGGGGGAGCCCTGCGTGGCTAATTTCAGGAGGCTTATCTTGGTAACCTTTAACTCCCCGCCGGCCTCGCGCAGCTTCCTGCGAAGGTCGGTAATCTCGGCAACAGAGAGGCCGCTCATCCTCGTCAGAACAGCACCCTTCTGCCTGGACACCTTCTCCTTCAGCTCCTCGACTATCTGTTCCTTTTCCTTACGGGTTTTTTTCGCCAAATTGTGTCGCCCTCCTTTCTTTTTTGTTCCTTCTGTCAAAACAGAGGGCTCTTTTGAACCATTCGGATGCAAATCTCAGAAGTTCTTCGTCTCGGTAGGCCGGATAGGAATTGCAATCCGATTAAACACTCACCGTGAACCTACTGTCTTTGACAGTCACGCTATTTTCATCAAACCTTCAACTCATTCAAAACCTGCGCGGCATTGATCTTGACGCCGGGGCTCATCGTCGTGGAGAGAGTTACGCTCCGTATGTAGGTACCCTTCAGGTTCTGCGGTTTCGCCCTGGCAACAGACTCGAGGAAAGCGTAGAAATTATCTTTGATTTTCCCCGGCTCGAAAGAAATTTTTCCGATACCCGCATGAAGAGCACCCGTCCTGTCTACCTTGTACTCGACTCTCCCCGTTTTCAGCTCTTTTACCGCTTTTCCCACATCGAAGGTAACGGTTCCCACCTTGGGGTTCGGCATCAGGCCGCGAGGCCCGAGAATTTTTCCAATTTTGCCCACCTGGCTCATCATGTCGGGAGTGGCGACTGCTTTATCAAACTCCAACCACCCCTCTTTTATTTTGTTCACGAGGTCATCGCCACCCACGAAGTCGGCACCGGCATCCTTTGCCTCCTTTTCCTTCTCTCCCTTTGCAAATACAAGCACCCTGACTTCCTTTCCTGTCCCCTGGGGCAGCAGGACAGAACCTCGAACCTGCTGATCCGGATATTTTGGATCAACACCGAGTTTCATGGAGATATCCACCGTTTCACTGAATCCGGCCTTCGCCATCTGCTTCAAAAGCGTGATGGCTTCGTCTATTCCATACCTCTCCTCTCTGTTGACGAGTCCCGCAGCTTCAAGGTATTTCTTCCCTCTTCTCGACATCTCGTTGCTCCTTTATATAATATCTATTCCCATACTTTTCGCAGTGCCTTCAATCGTCCTCATTGCCCCCTCGATGTCTTTCACTTCGAGATCGGGTAGCTTGATCCGCGCAATCTCCTCTACCTGGGCCCTCGTTACCTCTCCCACCTTGTCCATCTTTGGGTTTCCGCTCCCCTTCTCAACACCTGCAGCTTTCAAAATGAGGATCGAGGCGGGGGGGGTCTTGGTTATGAATGCAAAGGACCTGTCGGCAAACACGGTTATGACCACCGGGATGATCATTCCCTCCTGGCTCTGGGTCTTTGCATTGAAGGCCTTGCAAAACTCCATGATATTTACACCGTGCTGACCCAGAGCAGGCCCTACCGGCGGCGACGGGTTAGCCTTGCCGGCGGGTATCTGCAGCTTTATCTGGCCTATGACTTTCTTTGCCATGTCTCTTCTCTCCCTCTGTCAGCTTTTTTCCACCTGTGTAAAGTCAACCTCTACCGGGGTTGGCCTCCCAAATATGGAAACCGATATCACCACTTTCCCCTTTTCCTCGAGGATTTCTTCAACGGTTCCCATGAAGTTTGAAAAGGGCCCGTCAACGACGCGCACCGTTTCCCCCGCTTCAAAGTGAATCTTCGGTTTTGGCTTGAGTCGTCCTTCGGCCATCAAATTGGTGATCTCCACCACGTCTTCCTCCGGTATGGGCTGCGGTGTCTGACCGCCAACGAAGCCGGTCACCCGTGGAGTCCTCCGGACGAGGTGCCAGGTCCTGTCATTCATCTCCATCTGGACGAGAAGATATCCCGGGAAGAAGCTCTTCTCCACGGTCTTTTTGTCTCCCTTTTTTGCCTCGATTACCGTTTCCGACGGAATGAGGATGTCGCCGAAAGAATCTTCGACTCCTTCGGACTTGATTTTTCTCCGCAGCGCCTCCTCAACTCTCTTCTCATATCCAGAGTATGTCTGGACGACAAACCACTTTTTGGACATTTTTGCCTCTTTGTTTAATACCTAAGGAACGACTGAATTCCTCTTCCAATGCCAAAATCAGCGAGGCCAAGAAAAAGAACTATGATAAGAACGCATATGATAACGACTACAGTTGTTCCCAGCGTCTCTTTCCTCGTTGGCCAGGTGACCTTTTTCATTTCCGCCCTGAACTCAGAGAGAAAATTCTTTACTCTCGCAACCAGCGGGAGCGAAGGCTTCCTCACATCTTTCGCAGTCTCCATCGTCGATCGAACACCTGGCAGTCTTCCGTATAACCTCTCCTTGAAGTTCTTTGCCATTTTTCTCCTCAGAATTCATCTGGCAGGCCAGGAGGGATTCGAACCCCCAACACCCGGATTTGGAGTCCGGTGCTCTAACCGTTGGAGCTACTGGCCTGTAATTTTCTTATTTGGTCTCCTTGTGAACCGTGTGCCTGTTGCAGGTGGAACAGTATTTTTTTAATTCCAGCTTCTCACTCATGGCTTTTTTATTCTTCGTCGTTGTATAGTTTCTGTTCCTGCAATCGGAACAGGCCAAGGTTATGATTTCCCGCATTATATTTTTTCCTTTGCCTACTTGATTATTTCCGACACCACACCTGCGCCGACGGTCCTTCCGCCCTCACGGATGGCAAA
>WVXK01000090.1:3419-3895 GCA_011773515.1 Deltaproteobacteria bacterium | reverse complement strand
ACGCCGACGCGGTAATTGACCCGGATAACGGGCGTGAAGTTACAGACCACGACGAAGTCGTCCCCGGTAGATTTCCCCCTCCTGACGAAGCTGATGATACTGCTCTCCCAGTCCCCGCAATCGATCCACTCGAAACCGCCGGACTCAAAATCGAGCTCGTAAAGGGCCGGCTCCCCCCGGTAGAGGCTGTTTAGATCCTGCACCCACTTCTGGACGCCCTGATGGCGATCATACTCAAGGAGGTGCCACTCCAGGCTGTCCTCGTGGTTCCATTCGCTCCACTGGCCGAACTCGCCCCCCATGAAGAGGAGCTTTTTCCCGGGATGGGTGAACAGGTACCCGAGAAGAAGGCGGAGGTTCGCGAATTTCTGCCAGTCATCCCCGGGCATCTTCCCGAGGAGGGACCCCTTCCCGTGGACGACCTCGTCGTGGGAGAGGGAGAGCATGAAGTTCTCGGTAAAGGCATAAATCATGCT
>WVXK01000090.1:2608-3411 GCA_011773515.1 Deltaproteobacteria bacterium | reverse complement strand
AGGACATCGTGCATCCAGCCCATGTTCCATTTTATCCCGAAGCCGAGCCCTCCCGTATAGGTCGGCCGGGTGACCATCGGCCATGCCGTGGACTCCTCGGCGAAGGTCTGCACATCGGGGTACCGTTCGTAGATCACCCTGTTGAACTGCTTTAAAAAATCGATCGCCTCGAGGTTCTCCCTCCCCCCGTAGCGGTTCGGGACCCACTCGCCCTCATTCCGGGAATAGTCGAGGTAGAGCATCGAGGCCACGGCATCGACCCTCAGACCGTCTGCGTGGTACTTATCCAGCCAGAAGAGGGCGCTGCTGATCAAAAAGGCGCGCACCTCGTTGCGGCCGTAATTGAAGATGTAGCTCCTCCAGTCGGGATGAAAACCCTGCTGCGGGTCGGCATGTTCGAAGAGATGCGTGCCGTCGAAGTATATGAGCCCGTGCTCGTCATCGGGAAAGTGCGAGGGGACCCAGTCCAGGATCACGGCGATACCGTTCTGGTGCAGCTGGTCGATGAGGTACATGAAATCCTGCGGCGTTCCGTGCCTGCTCGTGGGGGCAAAGTAACCGGTCACCTGATAGCCCCAGGAACCGTAAAAAGGATGCTCCATGACGGGGAGAAATTCGACGTGGGTAAACCCCATTTTTTTGACGTAATCCACGAGGGGAGCGGCGATTTCCCGGTAGGAGAAGTGCCTCCCTCCCTCTTCCGTCATCTTCCGCCAGGATCCAAGGTGCACCTCGTACACCGAAATGGGTGAGGCCAGGGAATTTACCCCCGAGCGGTTTTTCATCCATGCGTCGTCTCCCCA
>WVXK01000090.1:2222-2602 GCA_011773515.1 Deltaproteobacteria bacterium | reverse complement strand
AGCGCGAAGGGGTCACCCTTTTCAACCGAGTAATTGCCATGTTTCGATTCAACGTGGTACTTGTAACTCTGCCCTTGTCCGACATCGGGAATGAAGCCCTCCCAGATGCCGGACTCGTCCCAGCGAACCTCGAGGGCATGGGCTGTGGGATCCCAGCCGTTGAATTCACCGATTACGGACACGCCATCGGCGTTTGGGGCCCAGAGGGCGAAAAGCGTGCCCCTGACCCCTTCGACCTCGACGATATGGGAGCCCAGCTTCTCGTAGAGGCGGAAGTGGTTCCCCTCTTTGAAGAGGTAGATGTCGTGCTCCGTCAGGAGGCTTACGCCGTGTATCACCTTTTCCATTCGCCCGCCTCTGTTCCCGTAATATCCTTCGTG
>WVXK01000090.1:1876-2120 GCA_011773515.1 Deltaproteobacteria bacterium | reverse complement strand
TTTATTTCGGCAAAAATGGACGGAATTTAGATCCCGAATCGGCGAAAATTGCTTGCCACGTTGACCGGGGTTTAATATCTCCGTACAATGATAGAGTACAAAAACCGGTAATGACCCACCATATGCGCGCCTGTAGCTCAGGTGGATAGAGCGCCGGCCTCCGGAGCCGGGTGCAGAGGTTCGAGTCCTCTCAGGCGCGCCAACAAGATTGGAAGCCGGCTCACCGCCGGCTTCTTTGTCTGTT
>WVXK01000090.1:342-1865 GCA_011773515.1 Deltaproteobacteria bacterium | reverse complement strand
CAAACCAAATTCGGAGGAAGAGAACCTTTTGCCAGGGTGGCAGTCTCTCACCCCCCTCCCAAACAGGAGAGTTTATCCTGGAAGTTTCTGGGGTAATTTCCCACATCCTCATATTGGTTGAGGAAGAGGATAAGAAAAGTGAGAAAATGGGAACTGACCCCATTCACCCGGAGAATAATTTAGTGACGACTCTTCCCTGGTCCGATTTCTATAAGTTCTATCTCAAATATCAGTTCTTTCCCCGCGAGAGGATGATTGGCATCCAGTGTTATGCGTGATTCATCCACGCGGGTTACCGTCATCGTCCTCGAACCACCTCCCTCAAGTGGAACCTCAATTTTTTCCCCAATTTCCGGTGCAATATGATCCGAAAACAGCTCTTTATTGAGATCTATCACTAAATCATCTCTATGGCTGCCAAAAGCCAGGTCAGGGGGAACTGTAATCGTCTTTTTTTCTCCGGGTTCCATCCCCTCAACGGCACTTTCGAAGCCAGGTATATATTTCATTTCCCCGATGGTAAATCCAAGGGGATGTTTTTCTTCAGTCGTATCGATAACGGAACCATCCTTCAAACTGCACGAAAAATGAACCTTAACAAAATTACCACTCTTGGCTTTTGTCATGCTTACCTCCACTCTACCCAGATTCGGTATTCAAACAAATTCACCATACTGGCGATTAATTTCAGTATTACTCTCAATCGTCTGTCATTTCCAATCAGCGAGAACATGTGACGTTTTGTACAATATGGATACTATGGCCCCAGCGCTGTTTCACCTTATATTCGAGATCCTGCATAACTATGAGGGCGTGATCTCCCACGATCTCAAGTTTTTCATCTTCGGAAGACCTTTCATTTAGTGGCTTCTCAGAAGCAATACCCTTTATTCCTTTATCGGTTTCCATAAAATCCATAAATATTGTCTTTACGCTTCTCATTTGCACCTCCCCTTTATAGTTACATCAATAGTTTTAGTGTTTTGCAGTGAAAAATAACTTTCCCCCCCCCTGAAAAAAGGAATTTCTCAAGCAAATTTAATGACTTTGATTTGCAATTCGAGAAATTAAGAAATAATCTCAATGGAACAGAAACGGAAATATGTGCGAGGGACTCAGAAACATGCACGTTTCTGAATCTTTCATGATAAGGTCCCTTTTGATTCCGGTCCCAAAAAACACCATAATCGTATGATACAGTATCGTTTCTCCGATGTCAAATAGGCAATCTAATTTTGCATATAAATACAGTAAAATGTTTTATGTGTGGAAAATGTATAAAGTTATAACGGGGTCAGTTCCCATTTTCTCAGAAAATCCCCATTCCCCTATCCCTGATTTTGTTCCACCTGAATCTGGCTCCGTTATTTCTTCTTTTATTGCAAACACTATCTCTAGAGGAGAGATCTCAATAGCCAGACCGCTGCGCATAGAGTTTGAACATGCTATGTACCACATCATAAACGGGGGCGACGGGAAAATGAGAAAAACATGAGGATATGGGAACCGACCCCATTCACCCC
>WVXK01000090.1:0-224 GCA_011773515.1 Deltaproteobacteria bacterium | reverse complement strand
CAAATTCGGAGGAAGAGAACCTTTTGCGAAGGTCATTTTTTTGCCAACCTTCGCAAATTGGTGAGTTTATCCTGAGCGCAATCGAAGAACGTCGTCGAAGGGTTTATCCCGAGCTCAGTAGAAGAGAGTTGTCGAAGGAAGTCCTCTTAAGGCGCGCCACTTTTTTCTGCCGCTGTAACCTACCGATTTATAATTGGTTTATGTCCTTGCAGGCCAGCCTATGC
>WVXK01000089.1:2661-2845 GCA_011773515.1 Deltaproteobacteria bacterium | reverse complement strand
TTGCCGAGTTCCCTCGCCTTACGGTATGCCCGACAGACCTTAGCCTACTAAGCTAGGGCACCAGTGTCGGTTCTCGGTACGGTCTTGAACAGATCTCCCTGACCTTGCTTTCAATGTCTCCTGGACTTGAGCAAACCCACCTTGCGGCGGGCCATTCGCCCCTCGCATAGGATCTCGCCATTAC
>WVXK01000089.1:0-2518 GCA_011773515.1 Deltaproteobacteria bacterium | reverse complement strand
TCTTAGGACCGGCTAACTCCCGGCTGACGACGCATTGCCGGGAAACCCTTGCCCTTGCGGTCGCCGAGATTCTCACCCGGCTATGCTGTTACTACCACCAGGATCTGCAATAGTTAGATCGGTCCACTGGACTTTACAGCCCAGCTTCTACCCAATCACTACGCCCACCTACCACGCACCGGCTTTGCCGGTGGTCTAAAGTATCGGTGGTCTGCTTGAGCCCCGTCCATTTTCAGGGCTTCCGAGCTCGGCAGGTGAGCTGTTACGCACTCTTTGAAGGATGGCTGCTTCTGAGCCTACCTCCCTGCTGTCTTTGCTCGAAAACGCCTTTTTGTTTGACACTTAGCAGACACTTGGGGACCTTAACTTTAGTCTGGGTTGTCCCCCTCTCGGTTATGAGGCTTACCCCACATAAACCCGCCTCCCAGCTTCTACGAAGCCTGTACATTCGGAGTTCGAATGAACGGCGAGCCCTTTCGGGCCCTTACCGTCCGATCGGTGCTCTACAATACAAGCAATCTCTGCTGAGGCAAGACTGCGATCTACTTCGGTGGGAACTAGCGATCACCGGACTAGATTGGTTTTTGACCCCTAATCCCAGATCTGAGGACCGATTTGCACGTCAGGACCCCTGCAGACCTCCAGCGGGCTTTCGCCCGCCTTCGTCTTATCCAGGACTAGATCGTCCGGTTTCTAGCCTTACTGCCATGACTGAAGACCCTTTCGGATCCTTCGCCTCGCCAAAGCTGCGCGAATTCGGTTTCCCTTCGCCTTCCCTTTGTCAGGTTAGGCTCGCCATGACAGCAATCTCCCTGGCCCGTGTTTCTAGACGGAACATACGACCCTGGAAGGCTTCAGTCCCTTGCGGGACCTCCACCAGACTCCTTTTGGGCCGTACACGTCTGTAACCGGTTGGTTTCAGACACTTTTCATCCCCCTTCCGGGGTACTTTTCAACTTTCCCTCACGGTACTAGTATGCTATCGGTCTTGGTGAATATTTAGCCTTAGATGCTACTTTCACCCATAGTCACTGGCCACTGCCAAGGCCAGATACTCTTGCTATGGCAGAATCCTATTCCTCTACGCTTACGGGGGTATCACCCTCTGCGCCAGCACGTTCCAGAGCACTTCAGCTCAAGGAACAGCATCCTGTACGCCATAGCACACCACATCTCTACCACGTTGCCGTAGCAGATTCAGTTTGGGCTATTCCGTTTTCGCTCGCCGCTACTAGCGGAATCTCGTGTTGATTTCTTTTCCTCGTCCTACTCAGATGCTTCACTTCGGACGGTTCGCCCTCCCAAGCGAAAAGCAAGGGAGTGTTAAGAGAGACCTCATTCGGAAATCCTGGGATCAACGGTCGCATGCACTTCCCCCAGGCTTATCGCAGCTTGCCACGTCCTTCATCGCTTACCAAGCCGAGTCATTCCCCAACCGGCGTCTTTGCACTATACCAGGTACACCATTTTCTTCTTACTATTGCAGCCCCGGAAACTATACGCGAACATTTCCGTAAAGCCACAATTTTCACTCTGTCAGTTATTACGCTGACATCGTGGCACATTTTCCTGTGATCCTATACACGACGGTCATTGCGGATCGCTCCGCTACGTCCTTCATTCCTCGTAAAAACAAGGAATTGCATATTCAGTATATTGGTCACACGAACATCCCAGATTATCCTTTACACAAAGTTGCCCGGACCGTTAAACTAAGGAGGTGATCCAGCCGCAGGTTCCCCTACGACTACCTTGTTACGACTTCTCCCCCGTTGCTGACCCCAGGTTCGATAGCGCCAATGAGGCGCCACCTCGCCAAGAACCAGCTTCGGTGAAGCGACGGGCGGTGTGTGCAAGGAGCAGGGACGTATTCACCGCGCGATAATGACACGCAGTTACTAGGGATTCCATATTCATGAGGGCGAGTTGCAGCCCTCAATCATAACTGTGGTAACGTTTGAGGGATTACCTCCTCCTTTCGGAATCGGAACCCGCTGTCCTTACCATTGCAGCCCGCGTGTGGCCCGAGGGTTTCGGGGCATACTGACCTGCCGTAGCCCCCTCCTTCCTCCGCCTCAGCGGCGGCGGTCCCTCTAATTAGCCCCTCTGCTCCTGAGAGCAGTGGTAGCAACTAGAGGCAGGGATCTTGCTCGTTACCTGACTTAACAGGACACCTCACGGCACGAGCTGGCGACGGCCATGCACCTCCTCTCAGCTTGTCTGGTAAAGTCTTCAGCTTGACCTTCACTCTGCTGTCGCCCCCGGTAAGATTCCCGGCGTTGACTCCAATTGAACCGCAGGCTTCACCCCTTGTGGTGCTCCCCCGCCAATTCCTTTAAGTTTCAGTCTTGCGACCGTACTCCCCAGGCGGCAGACTTAACGGCTTCCCTGCGGCACTGGGTTGGCTCGAAGCCAACCCATCACCGAGTCTGCATCGTTTACAGCTGGGACTACCCGGGTATCTAATCCGGTTTGCTCCCCCAGCTTTCATCCCTCACCGTCGAGCGCGTTCTGGCAA
>WVXK01000088.1:566-3461 GCA_011773515.1 Deltaproteobacteria bacterium | reverse complement strand
GTGTGTACGTGTCGGCAAGCTCCCTGACATCGGCCTTTTTCCTCCACCGGTGAGCGAGGGAGAAGCTTTTTTCGCTTTTCTCGTCGAGCTGGAGGCGAGGGTTTTTTATGACCTTGAAAACGTTCGGGAGCCGGTCGAGGGTGCAGAGGGTGAGGTTGACGGTAAAAACGACCAGGAGAAAAAGGAACCAGGTCGAGTGGTACATGTCGAACATCCCTATGGCCGAGAGAAACTTGATCGTCGGCTCGCTGAATACCTTCCGGTATTCCTCGAGCGACTTGTTCTGCTCGATGACGGTCCCGAAAATCGAAACGACGGCGAGACTGATCAGGAGAAAAATGGTGAGCTTAAGGGATGTGAAAAGCTTCCATACCCTGTCAAAGTAGGATTCATTGCTCTTTGCCATGACACCATCCTGGTGAGTTGTGTTTTCTCGGAAGCAGGGTGATTTTGCCCCTGCACGGGTAAAATGATCTCATTTTCATTTTAATAATAATAACGCAAAAAAAAACAATGAGTCGGGATTATTTCAGCTCCCGCATTAATGTATACTGTATACATAAAATTGTACATCATGTCGAACGCAGAGGTTACAAAAAAAAATGGGGCGGCCGCGCCGCCCCGAAATGGCCCGCGTAAAAGAACTACTTTACGTGGCACTCCTTGCACTTGGTGGGAGGATTTTTGCCCGCCGCCTTCTCTTTCTTGTGGCAGTCCTTGCACGCATCGTGCATAGCCTTTTTGAAATCAGGGATATCACCGGCCGCTTCCTTCTTGTGGCACTCGGAGCACGCCTGGGGCTGCTTCCCCTCTTCTGTGGCATGGTGGCATGCCTTGCAGTCGTCCTTGACGCGCTTCTGGTGCTCGTGGTGCTTGAACTCCACGGGGGGCTGTTTCTCCTTTATCTTGTCGATCTGGATAACTTCAGGCCCCTTGTTCACAGCCCCCACGTATGCAAAGGAAGCCACGACGGTGAACACTACAGCAAGTAACATTGCAACCCTTTTCATAACCGTTTCCCTCCTTGATTTGTTTTCCCCGAAGGCTTATTTAAAGCGTGAGGTTGCACCTCGCACATCTATCGCACTCTCTTTGGACCTCGCTCCCCGTGTACCCCTTTTCGATTTCTTCGAAACCCGATGCGGCATCGGCGGGACCCAGCTTTTCCATTTTCACCCTCTGTCTCAGTTCGGGGCTGTCCTCCACCTGGTCCTCTTTCTTCCTCCGGTAGTTGTCCCTCAGCCGTACCTTCCTCACCTCTTCGACGCAGAGCTTCTCAAAAATATTCAGAGCAGCGTATCTGCCGGAAGCGGAAGATTCGACGATGGTGCTTGCCCCCGTGAGACAGTCACCGCACGTATAGATCGGGATTTTATATCTTTTGTCCTTAAAAATCAACCGCGCAATTTTGTGCTCCTTATCGATCATCTTCAGCGCGTATTCCGCCGGTATAAACGACAGGTCCGCCCTGCTTCCGATGGCGATGATGACCGTGTCGCACCGTACCTCGAACTCAGACCCGGGCACCGTAACCGGGTTTATCCTCCCCTGCCTGTCGTACTCCAGCCGGGAGACGCTCAGCGCCTCGAACCCCGCTATCCGCTGCCTCATCACGAAGAACTTTTTTACCGCCGTCCCGTCCATGAGCTTGGCTCCCTCACCGATGGCCTCCTCCACCTCCCAGGGAAAGGCGGGCATGCTGTCCCTCGATTCCAGGCTGGCGATCGTCACGTCCCTGACGCCGAGCCGGAGAGCGGTCCTGGCAGCGTCAACAGCCACGTTGCCGCCCCCGACGACGACGACGATCTGCCCCACATGCACCATCTCTCCGAACTTGACGCGTTCCAGGAAGGCGGGTGCATCGTAAAACCCCTGCGACTCGGTCCCCGTACCGGGAAGGGTGAGAGACTCCGACGACCCCGTCGCAACGAGAATGGCATCGAATTCACCACCCGTGACAAGGCTCTCAAACTCCATGTCCTGTCCAACGGTCACGCCGCCGCGAAAGTCCACCCCCTTTTTCAGGATGAAATCTATGTCCCTGTCCAGCTCCTCCAGGGGAAGCCGGAAGGAAGGTATGCAGGAGTACATCATGCCTCCCGGGCGCCATTTTGCATCGAAAATCACGGTCCTCGCCCCGAGGGTGGCGAGGGTGTTTGCCGCACTGAGGCCGGCAGGACCCGCTCCTATTATGGCAACCTTCGGCATATTCGGGTCTATTTCAGCCTCCCGCGGAATCGGCCTGGACCGGTAGCCATGGTCGGCGGCAAACCTCTTTATCGCCGCGATCGCTATCGGGCTGCCCACCTCGTTCCTTACGCATTCCTGCTCACAGGGATGGGGGCAGACCCTCCCGCACACGGAGGCAAAAGGCAGCGTCTCGTGTATGAGGGCCAGGGAGGTTACGGGAGAGCCCTCCCTGACGAGGGCTATGTAATCGGGAACGTGCAGGTGGGAAGGGCAGGCGCTCTCACAGGGGGCCGTTTTGTCCTTGTACCCTCTTCCCGCATCGATGAAAGCGAACAACCAGAGGAGGGCAAACATGGCGGCAAGGACCAGGTGCCCCACCGTGAGGCCCTGAAAGGTGTTGATGACCAGCCCCATCGTGAGGGGGATGAGGGCAATCCAGAACAGTCCGGTGGAAAGCCTCCCTGCATAGAGGTGGCCCAGGCCCGGAAAGATAAGGGAGAGAAGTCTCGATATCCTCTTTATCCTCTTCCTGTTTATCTTCCAGAGAAGCTTTTCCCGCGCGCTGTATCTCCCCGAACAGCCGCTGCACCTGCTCTCATCGCCTTTTTTCTCCACAAAGCAGAGGCTGCAGTCTTTGTACCCGAACTCCAGCTGATTTTCGGGGATCAAAAATTTCGGTGTCTCCAAGGCCAATCCGTTGAGATT
>WVXK01000088.1:0-546 GCA_011773515.1 Deltaproteobacteria bacterium | reverse complement strand
CCTTCACGCAAGTGCCGTTAAGCCATTCTATCGGCATTTGTTCCTGATTATACCACCGAACCGGCCCTGCGTGTCCTCCATAACCAAGGACCGGCGGCTCCCTGGTGCCGGAGATCCCCGGATTAAAAAAAAAAGGCCCTTGCGGGCCTCTTAAATTGCCTGGCGTCCCCAGGGGGATTTGAACCCCCGCCGCCGCCGTGAAAGGGCGGTGTCCTTGGCCAGACTAGACGATGGGGACGGTGATATGGTGAGCCCAGCAGGAGTCGAACCTGCGGCCCCCGGATTAAAAGTCCGGTGCTCTGCCGTCTGAGCTATGGGCTCCTCTTTAGCAGATCTAAAATTTTATTAAAGCACATTTCTCCGTGTCAACCAAATTAAAGGGCTAATCCATAAAATAATGGTAATGCGGAATGCGGAATGCGGAGTGCGGAATGAAAACCCAACGCGAAACCAGAAACGGAATGGTAGTGCAGAGTGAAGAGTGCAGAGTGCAGAATAAAACCAGTTTCCGGTTTACGGTTTCCGGTTGAACGAGAAACGAGAAAC
>WVXK01000087.1:919-1111 GCA_011773515.1 Deltaproteobacteria bacterium | reverse complement strand
TTTGAGAATCTTAACTCAAAACTCGACTTAGAGTTTCTCCATCAATATTTTGGGACCCGAGCTACAATATGCGCGCGTGTCATCTTCTGAAAACCCTACAAATCAACCACAAAGGACTGGGGTATTAGGCTTCATCTTTAGTGCGGGGGGTGGGATTCGAACCCACGAACCCCTACGGGACAGCCGCCTCAG
>WVXK01000087.1:577-816 GCA_011773515.1 Deltaproteobacteria bacterium | reverse complement strand
ACCTAGATCACTGTAAAATCTTCTTTCATGGTGGTCAGAACTACGTGGGTATTGGTTCTCTCTACATGAGGTAGAGAAAGCAAATGCCTCGTGAAGTCGCTTAACTCTTCCCTCTTCTTGAACTTGGCTACAATCATGGCGTCAGACAAGCCTGTTACTCTGTAAACACAGCAAACGTTGACCACCTTGGCGATCTCCCTAGCTATTTCTTGAAATCTGCCCTTAGAAATCGTCATTTC
>WVXK01000087.1:0-420 GCA_011773515.1 Deltaproteobacteria bacterium | reverse complement strand
CTCCATTATTTCATCATCCTTGCTGTGCATCTATTCGGTTTTGACGGTATATCCTTTACATTTGTATAACAAATCGTCGAAAATATTTATATTTTGTGTGGACACATAACTATTAGGTAAATGAAAAAAAGAAGTATAACTATGACCAAAGTAAATTCCGAAAAAGAAGATGGTAACAAAAGAAAAAATTACGAAAACCCATCCAAAAAGAGATCGAACTCCACCGTTTACGATACCTGGGTATTCGAAAACTACACAAAGGAGCGCCTAAAAGCGCTTGGCGTCATAAGTTGAAAAAACCCAAACAAAAATCGCCTTTTTGTACTGTCCAAAAAAATTCCCTTGTCGCGCGCGCATGTTTTTGAAACTAGGCTGAAAACTGTATGGCCTAAAACCACGTCTTGTAGTGTTTGTAGTTTC
>WVXK01000086.1 GCA_011773515.1 Deltaproteobacteria bacterium | reverse complement strand
AAGAGCAACTACCTGATCGGGAACGACCCCGCGAAGTGGCTCACCGGGGTCCCCCGCTTTTCGAGGGTTAGCTTCGGTGAGATATACCGGGGGGTGAGCCTCGAGCTGTACGGGACGGAAAACGGGATGGAGTACGATTTTACGCTGCTTCCGGGGACAGGTCCCGGGAACATCGTTTTCAGGTTCTCCGGGGCCGGGGACGCGCGCATCGACGGGGACGGAAACGTCGTGATCGTAACGGATGCCGGAAAGATAATCCATCGGTCCCCCCGGATCTACCAGGTTGCGGGGGGGAAAAGAAAGCCCGTTGCCGGCGGATTTCGAAAGGTGGGGGTCGACAGGTTCGGTTTCGTGGCCTCCGGGTACGACGAAACGAGGGAACTGGTGATCGACCCGGAGATCAGCTTCGTAACCTACCTGGGGGGTACGCGGCTCGACGAGGCCCTCGCCCTCGCCCTCGATAACGTGGGAAATGCCGTCGTTGCGGGCAGGACCTTTTCCGATGACTTTCCCACCACCATCGGGGCCTTCGACCCCGATTGCGGGACCGACGGGCAGTGCGACGGTCTTGGCGTCCGCACGGACGCATTCGTGACCAAGTTCAACGCAACGCTCTTCCGTGATCTTCTCCACCTACATCGGGGGGGACGGGGACGACAGCGCATCGGGAATCGCCATCGGCAGCCTGGGGAACGTCTTCGTTGCCGGGGCCACTGACTCCTCGGATTTCCCCCTGTCCGGGCCCTTCCAGGATATTCTGGGGGGCAAGAAGGACGCCTTCGTGGCGAAGCTGAACCCTCTCGGTACCGACCTGGTCTACTCGACGCTCCTGGGGGGACGGCAGGACGACGAGGCCCTGGGTCTTGCCGTCGGCAGCGCCGGGAGCGCCTACGTTACGGGCAGGACCTTTTCCGCCAATTTTCCCACTCCCCCGATCGCGAACGCCTTCGACCGCCTCTGCGGGACCGACGGCCTGTGCGACGATTCGGGTGCGGTCTCGGACGCCTTCGTGACGAAGCTCGACCCCACCGGCTCGGTCCCTCTCTATTCGAGCTACCTGGGAGGGAAGGGGAACGATGCCGGCTTCGGCATCGCCCTCGACGCATCGGGGAATGCCTACATAACCGGCCTGACCCGCTCTGACGACTTTCCCACGAAGGGCCCCCAGGGGGCCTTTCAGGGAAGCCCCGGAGGGTTCGGCGAGGCATTCGTGGCGAAGGTGGACACGGAGACCGACGGACCCCTCTCACTGATCTACTCCACCTACCTAGGGGGAGATGCCGATGACAGGGGGTCCGCCGTCGGGGTTGATTTCTCCGGTAACGCCTACGTAACCGGGGAAACAACGTCCTCCGACTTTCCCCTTCAAAACCCTTTCCAGGGGGATAGGGGCGGCGGTTTCGATGCCTTCGTGACCAAGCTCAACCCTTCCGGGTCGGCCCTGGTCTACTCGACGTTCCTGGGGGGAGCCGGCTTCGACACCGGTTCGGCACTGGCCGTGACCTCGAACGGGATCGCCTACGTAACGGGAAGGACCGCCTCCACCGATTTTCCCGTCCCGGACCCGATCCAGGGGGAAATCAACGGTTCCGACGACGCCTTCGTGGCCAAGGTGAAAACCTCCGGGTCGGAACTGGAGTATGCCACGTACCTGGGAGGGAGCGGCGCGGACTGGGGCCGTGGGGTGGCTTTCGACGAATCGAGCAACGTCTACGTCGCCGGGCACACCGACTCGAACGACTTTCTCGCAGACGAGTTCAACGATAACGCCTTCCAGGGCGAGACGCAGGGAAACCGCGACGCCTTCGTCCTGAAGATACAGGAAAAGAGATCGATTCAGCGCTTCGACGTGGTGAGCGGCTGCGGGGTGAGCGGTCAGGGCGGAATCGACGGGGACGGTTTTATCCCCGCATACGTGCTCGTGCTGTTCGCGGCGCTTTACTGGGCAGCCGGAAGAAGGAGAAAGAGCTAAGAGACCGGGCTACCCCCGGGCAATCGATGCAAGGTGCCTGAAATAAGGGAGTTTCAGCCATTTCCGCACGGTGGGTGGCGGACGGTTTTTTTCCCGGCCTCTCCCCGGCATCAGCCCTGAAAACTTGCAAAAATCAAGCATTTATGGTAATTTTGCAAAGTCGAGCTTTGCCATGGTGCGCGTCTGCCGGGATTTTGATGATGGGAGGGGGAAAAGTTTCGATGAGGGCGGGAAGTTTCTCCATTGCCCTGTTAACGGGCATTCTCCTGGTCCTTTCTCCATGGGCCTGGTCTCCTGATGTTGCCGTGGCCTCGACGGTCAATGTGGAAGTCGGCTCGCCCGTGTACGAGGACATCGAGTTCCTCTCCGCCGTCGGGCTGCTCGACACGGCCATGATCGGGACGCTGCCGCTCTCGCGGGAAGAGGTAGCCAGGCTGGTCGTCGAAGCGAGGATAAAGGCCGGGATCGAAGGGTCGCTTTCGAAACGGCAGGAGAGGATCCTGAAAAGAATGGAGGAGGAGTTTTCCGAAGACATAGACGACCTGAAGACGGGGAATGACACGGTCTACTTCAAGCCCGTGCGGGAAGCGGGGGGCCACTATCTCTATCTCGATCAGAAGCCGTCGAGACATCCTAATTTTGGTCAAACCACTGACGCAATTCAGAGAGCATTCACCTATAACATGGAAGGAGTAGATTACAGACAAAATAATGGTGTGGCCTATGTGACGATGGATGGCCGGATAAAGCTATTCTCATTCTTCTTCAAACCCTTCCTCACATTCCGGGAGGTTTCTTCAGGAAATACCAATTTTACCTTTCAAAAGGGCTATGGAAAATTTGGCTCAAAGGTTCAAATACAGTTTGGCCAGGACAGCAAATGGTGGGGCCAGGGGAGGCACGGGTCGCTCCTTCTCTCAAATAATGCAGAGCCTTTGCTCGCTGTTGAAGTGAAAAATGGCCGTCCGATCCTTATCCCCCTTTTCGGGCTTTTGAAATTTAACGTATTTTTTGGCTGGCTCGAGAAAGACAGGGATTTCGAGCGGCCCTACATCTCGGGAATGAGGTTGACTTTCAAACCCCGCCCCTGGATGGAGTTCGGTTTTTACCGGACCGCGATTTTCGGAGGGTCGGGAAGGCCCTCGCTCGATTTCGGGGATGCCCTGGAGATAATTTTCATTGGCAGAAGTGACTCTGAGAAATTTGAGGATAATACAAGCAACCAGATAGCGGGTCTGGATATCAGAATAAACCTGAAAAAATTAAAAACGGACCTGTATTTCGAATGGGCCGGAGAGGACGTGCACTCTGATATCCCGTACCCGTATAAGAGGGCGCACATCATCGGCGTGTATATGGCGGATGTGCTCGGTTTTTCGGTCAGATCGGAGTTTTTTGAATCGAAGCGTCCCGGTGTTTGGTATAGACATGGTGTGTACACCTCAGGCTACACATTTAAGGAAAGAGTTCTCGGTCATCATGCCGGCGGTGACGCCGAGGATCTCTTTATTGAGTTACACCGTGAGTTTTCGGATAATATAGGGGTTACAGGGAGCTTCGATATAGAAAAGCGGGGGTTTAATCTCCCGGTATTGGAAACCCACTATCAGTACCAGGGCAAGATACGACTTCGGTTTTATCCTTACCTTGCAGAGCTTACAGGGGGGTGGGAGCAGGTGAAAAACCCCGGGTTTGCCCCGGGAAAGAGGGAGGATAACTATGTTGGCATCATCAGCGTCAAGAGGTTTTTCTAAATGAAGAGGAGAGCACTTGCAATATTCAGTATCGTCGTGTTTTCCCTGGTACTTTTTGGCGGAACAGCTGTCTGTCAGGAGCAACAGGGGATAGACCCTTTGAGAAATATCGTAGGGGGGCAAACGGGAGCCCAGCAGAAAACACCCGGTACGATGCAGGAGGGAGCGGGTATAGCTGAAAAGGGCGGGGAAGTTGCGGAAGAGGATATCGGTGTGGAGGAGAAGGTGGAGCTCAAGGAGAAAGAGGAGATAGAGGAGACGGTTCCCGAACCCTACACCCGGTCCGTCGAGATGCCGAAAATCGAGGCGGGAAAAGAGTTTTCGAGGTTGGAGCTGCTCTATCTGGGGCGAATATCCGAGGAAAAGCAGATCCTCGAGCAGTTCGGATACGAAATATTTGCGCCTCCCGAAAAAGACAAAAAAGAAATATCCAGGGAGGATCTTGCGCTAGATCTGAAAAAAGAGGATCTGACCGAAGAGGACGTGGAAAAAATATTGGAAGCGAAGAGACTCCAGGACATGTTACCGCAGATGCCCCCTGCCGGATTCGACAAGAGCTACGTTCTGGGTCCGGGGGATGAAATTCAGATCTTTCTGTCCGGTGAGGGGGTAAACATCTATCTTTCCAAGAGCACAAAGGAGGGAGGCAGCGCATTTCTGCCACTTTATGTTCTCCCGATCGACAACGAGGGAAAGGTCTACTATCCGCCGGTGGGAACGGTGTACCTCTGGGGCAAGACGATAATGGAAGCCGAGAAATACCTCAAGGCGGAGATGGTCAAATATATAAAAGACGTGGAGGTTTCCCTCAGTTTGCGGAGAGTCCGCAGATTTCCCATTTTTGTCGTCGGGGAGGTAAAGAAGCCCGGTACGGTTATGGTGAACGGCTTCAGCACCGTTATGGATGCCCTGTTTCTTGCCGAGGGCGTGAAAAAGACCGGGAGCCTGCGAACCATATTCGTGAAGAGGAATAATGAGAAAATTGCCGATCTCGATATCTATGACCTCCTGCTTAAAGGCGAGCGGGGCGGTGATATTTTACTGAAAGACAGAGACGTGGTCGTGGTCCCTTCCATTGGGGATACCGCTGCGGCCTGGGGTATGGTCAAGAGGCCGGGAATATTTGAGTTCAGGGAGGGAGAGACCATAGAGGATCTTTTCTCATTTGCCGGGGGCGTCCTGCCCGGCGCGAACGTTTTCAGCATGACCCTCACCACGAACCTTTCAGAAGGGAAAAAGGTCATCAGGGAGGTGAAGCAGGATCTATCCGGGTTCGTGATGCAAAACGGCGATGTGTTGACGGTCTCCCCGCTGGCGGATGAATTGCGGGAATTTGTCGAACTGAAAGGGCACCTGAAAAACCCGGGGCTCTTCCAGTGGCGGGAGGGCATGCGGGTAAAGGAGGTTCTGGGGAGCGAAGATAACTTCCTGCCCGAGGGGCTTTTCGAGTACGGGGAGATAATCAGGAGGCTGCCCCCCGATTATTTGCCCGAGTCCATATCGTTCAATCCCCGTGAGGCGCTGAAGGGAAACCCGGAGCACGACAGGGAACTCATGCGGGGGGACATCATCACCCTCTTCTCCATCTGGGACCTGAAGAAGAAGCCCTTTGTGAGAGTGGAAGGGGAGGTGGAAAATCCGGGCCGCTACCGGTGGGTAAGGGGCATGACCATCCGGGACATCATACGGATAAGCGGGGGGCTTTCCCGGGCGGCGCGGCTGGACGAGGCGGAGCTCTGGAGGTATGAGCTCAAGGATGGAAAGTATACCATCAAGTTCAACAGGAAGGTTGACCTGTCGAAATCTCTTCAGGGAGATTCCGCAGAAAATAGCGAACTAAAGCCGTTCGACCAGATCGTGGTGAAAAGTATCGGGTCCTTCGAGCAGCTCGTATGGAAAGCCGACATCAAGGGAGAGGTTGGCAGCCCGGGGTCCTATCCTATCAAGCGGGGAGAGAGGCTTTCAGACCTGATCCAGAGGGCAAGCGGCATGACCGAGTTTGCTTATCCGAGGGGAGTGGTGTTGCTGAGAAAAAGCGTGGAAGATTTACAGAGAAAGCGGCTGAAGGTCTTGATTTCGGAGCTCGAGTCGAGCCTGCTGAAAGAAGAAGCCGCATCGGTTGCCGTTGCCGAGACATCGGAAGTGGCGATACGAAGGCAGGTCCTCGAGAGCAGAAGGTCGCTTATCAGCGGGATGAAGGAAAAGATGGAGCTCGTGGTCGGCCGGGTTGTCGTTGAAATCGAGAGGGATATCAACAGGTATCGGGGAACTGACAGGGATATCGTGCTCGAAGACGGCGATGAGCTCTTTATCCCGCCCGTTCCATCATACGTGCTCATGATGGGTGATGTGTTCAACCAGGTAGGGCTTACGTACAAATCTGAAAATAGACTGGGGGATTACCTGAACGAGGTGGGGGGTATCACGAGGAATGCCGACAGGAAGGGAATGTATATCATCAGGGCGGACGGCACCGTCGTTTCCAACGAATCGAATGAATTTATCGATATGATTCACTGGGATAGTGATAGGAACCGGTTTGCCGCCGGGGGACTCTATCTGGAAAACATTTACCCCGGTGATACCGTGATCGTCCCCACGGAAACTAAGTTCCCGGTCCCCTGGCGACCGCTGATCAAGGACATAACGCAGATCATATTCCAGACTCTCGCAACAGTTGCAATCATCGATAATCTCGGCGATTAAAGGTGG
>WVXK01000085.1 GCA_011773515.1 Deltaproteobacteria bacterium | reverse complement strand
TCTGGGTTCCAGTAGAGGGCCTCGGGGAAGTACTGGCGCAGGCGGGGCATCTCCTTCTGTTCAGCCCCAACGCCGGCCTCCTTTTCCATAGGTGCCTCCGCGACCATCGTGGGCATAGGCGCTGGTGTCCCCAGGGGCGCGGCCATCTCCACCATTGGCACGGCTGGCACGGCTTGCCGTGACATGGCATCAAATCCGACGCCCGGGGGCGGCGCGCCCTGCATAGTCAAAAAGGCCACAGGGAAGAGGATGAGGAAGAAAGCAAAGCCCGCCGCCAGAAAGGCCGCCACCGCCATCCCCACTCGCCTTTTCACCCCGAACCCCACGCCGCGCACCACAAAGGAGGCCGAGATCAGCAGGTAGGCGATCAGGAAGACGATGGCCCACGTTTCATCGGGCTCCCAGTTGGCTCGTATCAGGGCATAGATCAGCAGGGGCAGCAGGACGATGTAGGCCAGCAGCAGGAGCAGCTTCCAGCCCAGGGGCCGGTCGGGCTCGCGCACGGCGTGGACGGCCAGCACGATCAACCCCACCAGGCCGGACAGCAGGGCCACCGGGACCACGCAGAGCAGCCCCTCGCCCGCCTCACTCAGCAGATAGCCCAGCTTGTCGAGGGGACTGGGGCCATACCAGTCAGGGACAGGGATGATCGTCAAGAAGCAGGCAAAGATCAGGAGAAGCAGCAGGCTGATCATCAGGCTGAGGCCGATCACCCTGCGCTCCCGGATGGAGACGAGGGTCAACAGGGCCATGCCCAGAGGGAGCAGCAAGGTGAAGGGGAAGATGGCCCGGGCCACACCCTTGAAATAGCTCTGCTGCTGCTTCTCGATGCGCTGCGCTTTCTCGTCGTGAGAGTTGCCGCTCAGGCTAAAGCTCCGCTCGGCGGCCAGGGCCAACGCAGCTTTGGCCGAGGTGTCCTGGGCCTCCCGCAGGATGGGCTCCTCCGGCGGAACCTGCATCACCTGCCCCCAGGTGAAGCCCTTGATCTGATACTTGGGCTGCTGTAACTCTTTCTCCAGCAGGAAGTAGATTTTGGCAAAGCCGGGGTCCTGCTCGGCCAGGGCGAAGAGGGCTTCGTCCACCACGCTGACCCCGATGGCCGCTGGCACCGACTGGCCGTCTTTATCGCTGACCTGGAAGGAGATGGCCGCCGTGCCGCCCGGCAGATAGGTGTCCTGGTCGCCGGTGATGGCCGCTACGAGGTCGTTGGCCGCGTCCACCACCACCAGCCGGGTGTCGCGCGTGATGTTGCCCGTGCGCAGGATCTTGTAGGCGTGCAGTTC
>WVXK01000084.1:429-4074 GCA_011773515.1 Deltaproteobacteria bacterium | reverse complement strand
CTCGATCGTGATCCTCGCCGGTCTCATCGGGGGCTTTCCCATGTGGATCGCGATCATTCAGAAGAAGATGGGGGATACCTACCGTCCTGACCACCGGCCTTTCGATCTCCTTCAGCTCGAAGACGACCGGTGAGCCGTAACCGTTTTGCACGATCGCGTTCATAAAAGCCCCCGTGGTCAGTTCCCATATCTTAAGAATATGAGAAAATGGGAACTGACCCTGACAATTCAATGATGATGAAAAGGCTGCTGGTTCTGATCATAGCGCTTACTTTGGGGGGATGTGTGGGCCTGCCGGAGAATGTTCAGCCCGTAGGTGGATTCGACCTCGACAGGTACCTGGGGAAATGGTATGAGATAGCCCGTCTGGACCACTCCTTCGAGCGGGGGCTCACGAAGGTTACCGCGGAATACTCCCTCCGGGAAGACGGGGGGGTAAAGGTCATCAACAGGGGATTTTCCGCCTCGGATAATAAGTGGAAAGAAGTTACGGGAAAGGCGTATTTCGTCAGGAGCCGGGACGAAGGGTATTTGAAGGTCTCGTTTTTCGGGCCGTTTTATGGATCCTACATAGTGTTCGGGCTGGACAGGGAAAAATATCAGTATGCCTTCATTTCGGGCCCGAAAAAGTCGTACCTCTGGCTCCTTGCGAGGACACCGAAGGTGGATAAGGACGTGCTGGACCTCTTTGTGGAAACCTCCAGGCAGTTGGGTTTTGATGTGGACCGGTTAATCTTCGTTGATCAGGATTAGGTGATGTAATTGCTGCCTTGAATGGGGTCAGTTCCCATATCCTCATCTTTTTCTCATTTTCCCGCCGCCCCAAGAATCAAGAACGAATCCAGATTCCAGTGAAACAAACTACGGGATGGGTAAATAGGGAATAATCTGAGAAAATGGGAACTGACCCTGACCACCCGTGAGAAGAAGGTTAAAGACGAAAATAAAATCATGGAATAAAGAATTAGTAGAATAAGTGAAATTGTAGTGAATGGAGGAATTGTCTATGCGAACCAGAACGATTATCCTTTCGGACCTCCATCTCTCCGAGGGCTGGGACCCGGAAACGTGCAGGATATCCCGCATCGAGGATTTTTTCTTCGATGAAGCCTTCACGCGTTTTTTACACCATCTGAAATCTCTCAGGAAAGAGGATGAGAAGATACGGATCATCATCAACGGCGATTTCGCTGATTTTCTCCAGTTTAAGATCCAGCCTGAAAAGCAGGAGGTTAACGGGGAGGCGGTCACAGCTCGTGAAATAAGGTACGGCCTGGGTACTTCGACTTTTAAGACCCTCTGGAAGCTTAACGTGTTGTTCGAAGGCCACTGGAAGTTCTTCGGTGCTTTGGCAGATTTTTTATCGGCAGGAAATGAGCTGGTCATCGTTCCAGGAAATCACGATATCGAGTGGATGATTCCCGAAGTGCAGGATGCGTTCAGGAGAAAGATGTCTGAATTGACCGATAGTGGGGAAATTTCGGAAAAAATAACCTTTTCCCCCTGGTTTTATTATGATTCCGATGTTTCGCTCTTCGTGGAGCACGGCAACCAGTACGATCCGCTTAATTCCTTCGACTACCTTCTCCACCCATACAGGGAAGACGGAACGATAGACCTGCCCGCAGGATCCTTCTTTGTCAGGTACCTTTTCAACGAGGTCGAGATGGATTACCCTTTCGCCGACAATATGAAACCCGTCTCCAGATTTTTCCGGTGGGTTCTTTTCCATCCCCTGAGCTGGTTAAAGATCCCCACCTACCTGAACTTTTTCTTTGAGATTTTCAAGAAGGCCGGGCCCATGGATCCCGCCTGGAAGGAGAAACAGGAGAGAAAGCAGAGGGAAATTCTCGAAGAGATGTCTGAGAAAAGCGGTCTCGGTGTTGAGATACTCACGTCCCTGAAAAAGCTTTGGGTCCCCTCGGCCATCCATAATGAAAGGGGGCTCAAACTTTTGAGAAGATTCCTCCTTCCCGGGGATCACGGGAGAGACTATTACCGTCGCAAGGCGAGAGAGATACAGAGAATAACGGGGGGAAGATACGTGGTGTTCGGCCATACCCACGAGGCGGATTTAGTATGCCTGGCTAAAAAGGACCGGAAAAAGATCGAGTACTTTAATTCGGGCACTTGGACGAAGTCCTTCGCTTCGAATCATGAGGAAATGCTTTTGAAAGAGGAGAACGAGTTCGCCTGCGTGGAGGTGCGGTACGACGTTTCTGCGGCGGATTACAAGATGAACCTTTTGAGGTGGAATGATTCCATTTCAGGTCTCGAGCGGGTCAGGCTTTTCAAAGAGAAATGAAAAGTTCGCGGACTAATGGGGTCAGTTCCCATTTTCTCACATTTTCCAAAGATACGCGACCGACCCTGCCCCCTCTTCTGATTGAAAAATCAAGCCGGGTGAAGCTCAGCTTTGACAGTGTTTTAGCAGGATTGCCGGGTTCCCGTCAAAGACAATTTTAGATGCTACTTCGGTAAGCTGATGCGGTAAATACCATATTGCCCTTTCGGGGCAGCTCCTTCATGAATACGGGACGTTGTGAAATACAATTTGCCGTCGGGCCCGAAACTGAACGAGTCAGGCCATGCAATTGCCTTGTCCTTAATGACGGTCACCACTTTTCCTTCCATGTTTGTGCGGAAGATAGCGTCATGTTCCAGCGCAGAGATGTAGACCTTGTTGTCCGGCCCAAAGATAAGTCCGTCGGAGGCGCCCGTTTCACCGACTTTTTCAACCTGTTCCTCGATCGCCTTCTCTGGAAGGTCGAACCCGCGCAGCTGTGACGCGGCAATTCGATACATGGTGCGCCCGGTAAGCGCCTGGTAGTAGACGAAGTCAGCCCTGGAGTCGTAGGCAATCCCATCTGCGTGGACCCTGGGTTGCCTGCCATTTAAGATCCACTGTTTGCCGCCGATAGTCAGGATCACATCTTCGGAGGCCGTGGAAGGGTGGTTGTCCAGGACCCTGCGTGCTTTGCCCGTTTTCAGGTCAAGTGCGATGAGGGCGCCATTTCCCGAATCCGTCATGTACGCGAACCCTCTTTGCGTATCGATGCGGATATCGTTGAGATAACTGTTTTGGGGGGCAATATCGGAACCGAAGCGGAATGTTCGTGTAACGGTATCGGTGGCCAGATCCACCTGGAGCAACTTGGGGCCGCCCGGGATGACCCCTTTGAACCGGGGGTTGGCTGGATCGAGGATCCACAGCCTGTTTTTCTCATCTACGAATACCGCCTGCACGCAGATAAGATGTGTGGCTGGGTCTTTACCCTCTTTCCAGTCATTCATGGCAGTATCGGGGTACGGGACCGGTGTGCCCTCTGCAAGTTCCGCGACGGATACGGGCACGTTCTCAGACCAGCGGGGGTAGTTGACAAACAGCCGTCCCTCTTTTGATACAGCAAGGCCTGTCCACTGCGCATCGGAAAAGGCAACGGGTTCTAGTGTGACAGTTTCTTTGTGTTTGGGCGGCTTTGACTTGCAGCCGAAAAGCAACGAGATGGTCATCATGGGAATGAGAAAAGCGATGATTGTTCTTGCAATATGCCTGTTGCTCTGCATACTCACTACCCCCGGATATTCGTTTCTGATAAATAGGATACCCCTCGCTCTTATTTCATTGTCCCATGTTTTTCGTCA
>WVXK01000084.1:0-383 GCA_011773515.1 Deltaproteobacteria bacterium | reverse complement strand
CTATTTTTAAAAATAATGAGCTTATGCTCTACTTCGCCTTCGGCTCGAATATGAACCCTGACCGGATGAGGCAACGGGAAGTGAACTTCACGTCCCGGGTACGGGCGGTCCTTGAAGGCTACACGCTAAAGTTCAACAAGGTATCCAGGAACAACCCGGTAAAGGCGTTTGCCAACATCGTCCCGAAGGAAGATGGGATCGTGGAGGGAGTCCTCTACGAGATGCCGGCTGAAGACATAAAAAAGATAGACAGGGCCGAGGGAGCACCGAAGCATTACAAAAGAATCCGCGTCACGGTGCATCTCGATGACGGGTCCAAGGTCGAGGCAGATACCTACATCGCGCAGCCCGAGTGGATCAGGGAGGGCATCAGGCCCGACAGG
>WVXK01000083.1 GCA_011773515.1 Deltaproteobacteria bacterium | reverse complement strand
GCGATCAGAAGGTCCCCCTGCCCCATGACCTCTCTGGCCGTGGCCCCCCGGTATACCCCTCCCGCGAGCCGGTGTGTCTCCGGGATAGCTCCTTTTGCCGTTACCGTCGTAAAGAGGGGGGCATCGATCGTTTCGGCCAGACCGAGGAGCTTTTCCCCGCACCCGGGGAAGATGCCCCCGTACCCCGCCAGGATGACGGGCCGGCGGGCCCGGTTGATCAGGTTTTCGGCCCTTTTCACCCTGTCCGGCGAGGGCGGTTCGGGTTTTCGGGGTGTCAGGTCCGGTGCCGGCCCCGTCGGTTCGTACTGTGTGAGCGCATCGACGGGAAGCTCCACGTACGAGGGTTTCACGGGAGGGGAGAGAGATGCCCTCACCGCATCTGCGAGGAGCCTGTCCGCTTCTGCCGGGCCTTCGGGGAAAAATGCCGCATCGACGATGCTGGCGGCCGATTCGGCCTGTCCCTCGAATTCGTGCAGGGCTTTCGCCCCGAGACCCCGTGCGTCCCGGTGGACCTGTCCGGAAACGAAAACCACGGGGGTGCCCTTCATTTTTGCCTCGAGCATCGCGCAGGACCCGATGAGGAACCCCGGCCCCGGGGTCAGGAGACAGAAGGACACACGCCCCGTTGTGCGGGAGTAGCCTGTCGCCATGTAACCGGCGCAGAGCTCCGTCCTCGCGGGAACATAGAGGTTTCCGAGCCCTGCCCGGGAAAGCTCTCTTAAAAGGCGCATCACATGGGTTCCCGCCACACCGAAGACGGGAGCGCCCGTTCTCTCCAGTATCCCTATGAAAGGAAAGGCCAATGTCTTTCCCATCCTCAAAAAGTTCCTTGATTTTAACCGGCTTTGGGTGCTTAAACTATTTTTAGCGAAACGCTTTGCAAATGCAACAAACAGCTTCAGGGGCATGGAGGGAGATCATGCAGATCGAAAAGGGGACGGACAAGCTCGTCAAGACGATTCGACTGATGATAAAGGATTCGCCGGGCTATCTGGGACGTGTTGCTACCGCGATCGGGGACATGGGAGGCAACATCGGGAACGTGAAGATCAACCGGTTCGGCATGGAGTACAACACCCGGGACTTCACCGTGTTCGTCGATGACGAGGCCCACCTGGAGCGGGTCCTCGAGGCAATCGGGAAGGTCGAAGGCGTCATCATCTCCGACGTTATCGACCTCGTCCTCGAGCTTCACCGCGGGGGGAAAATCCGCATGAAATCGACCGTGACGATCGATGGCGTCAGTGAGATCAGAAAAATTTACACCCCCGGCGTGGCAAAGGTGTGCAAGATGATCCAGGGCGATCCCGATTCGGCATATGATTACACCTCAATCGGGAATTCCGTCGCCATAGCCACGAACGGGTCGGCCATACTGGGCCTGGGAAATATCGGGGCAGTTGCGGGAATGCCCGTCATGGAGGGGAAGGCGGTCCTTTTCGACTATCTCGTGGGGATAAACGGGATTCCCGTTCTCATCAAGTCCGATGACCCCGAGGAGATTATCGCCGTGCTGGCAAAAACCGCCTGTACCTATGGTGCCATCAAGCTCGAGGATATCAAGGCCCCTGACTGTTTCCGGATAGAGGACAGATTGACGGAGCTCCTCGATATCCCCGTCATGCACGACGACCAGCACGGGACGGCCGTGGTGGTCCTCGCGGCTCTTTTCAACGCGAGCAAATACGTGGGGATGATGATCAAGAACGATATCGTGGGCGTCGTCGGGCTCGGGGCGGCCGGGATGGGCATATCGAAGCTCCTTCTTGCTTACGGGGTGAGGAAGCTGCTCGGTACCGATCTGAGCGAGCAGGCGATGGAGATCTTGAAGGACAAGGGTGGGGAGCCGACAGGCCTCGAGGAGATCATGCGCGAATCAGATATCGTCATCTGCACCACCGGTGTCGGCGGCCTGATCAAGAAGGAGATGATCCGGAAGGGCCAGGTTATCCTCGCTCTTTCCAATCCCTTTCCGGAGATAATGCCGGAGGATGCGAAGGCAGCCGGGGCGTCTTTCGCCGCTGACGGGAAGGGGGTCAACAATGCCCTCGCCTTCCCCGGAATTTTTCGGGGGGCGCTGAATGCCCGGGCGAGGAAGATAAACAACAGGATGAAGCTTGCGGCGGCGAAGACGATCGCGAAATTTGCAGAGCCGGGGGAGCTCGTGCCCGGGATACTGAACATCGAGATGCATTCGGAAGTGTCGAAGGCCGTCGAGAGGGCAGCCTTTGAGTCGGGAATTGCAAAGCCGAAGCCGGACATCATCAGCGAGGATTGAACGCAGGTCCCGCGCCCGGGAAAATCAGCAATAAGCTCAGGGTTCAGCGTTTCTCCCTGCGGACCCCCGGGTTCGTTGGCTCATTCCTTCCTTCTTATCTTCAGCCTGACAAAGATGTCGTAGGCCAGGAGACAGGCGGTTATCAGGATGAGACCCAGAATGAGAGCCCGGAAGGGAAACTTCATGCCAGAACGGTGAATCGTCATGTCGTGGATGTTTACCCTTACCGTCTTTAAGACGGGGTCCGGCGAGGGAATCTCATAGAGGAGCGATACGGCTGCGGAGATGGTTTCAGATCCTTTCTCGAGGGGGAATTCCAGCTTCAGCACCCTTTTCTCTTTCGGGCCGATCCGGTTGTCCTTGAGGACCGTGCTGGCGTTCAGGAACATGTCGGCGGCGGAGCTTATCGGTTTTCCCTCTCTGTTCCCCAGCACGCGCTCGATGAACACCTGTTTTTCGCCTATCACTCCTCCCCGGTCGCCGTTTAATCTCGCGTTTACGATGAGCCGGTGCGTGGGGATCCCCGTGGGGACCTTGTGGCCGGACCTGTCGTTGATGAGCTCGATCTCCAGAATTGCCTCGTTTTTTCGGGACCTGAGGGTTCCCGACATCGTGATGGCTTCCCGGATCTTTTCGGGGTAATACCCGCCCTGCATCGTATGGTCGGGGGGCCCCTCTTCATCGGACCCGGGAAATAGTTGCGGGAGGTGGCAGAACTGACAATGAATCCCCTCGCCCCGGTAGAAACTCTGCTCCCACTCGGAGTAGGTGGTGAGTATGGGCACCCCGTTCTGATTGGTGAACTCGTGGCATCCGGCGCAGAATTTTGAATCGAGGAGAAGGGGGGAAAACTCGGTTTCGTGGTAGGGGCTCCTGGCATCGGCAATGGGGCCTCTTTTCGTCCCCGGCGTATTGACGAACCGGGGAAAGTCATTGCCGATGGTGACTTCCTTCACGGTGTGACAGAAATCGCAGGTGATGCCTTCCTCTTCGGCAATCCCCTGTTTATTGTAACTTTTCGAAATCGTTGCGATAGGGTTGTGGCAGAATCGGCACAGCGCGGCACTGTCGGGGCTGGCGGATCGGGTTTTCCGGTATACTTTTTCAAAGTTCGGTCCCGTGAAGGAATTGGAGTGCCGGGAGGATTTCCACTGGTCGTAGATCACCCTGTGGCACTTCTTGCATATTTCCGCAGTCTCGAAACCCTTCTCTCCGGGGTAGGAGAGCAGAGGCAGCGAGAAAAGGAGCAGGAAGATGAAGAAAAGGAGGAAAGCCCGTTTCATGGGGAAAAAATTCTCTTAAATTTTAAGTGATTTTACTCTATTCTATTTTAATATTCAAGGTTCCCCTCCCAGGGAGGCAGATTAACTTTGAAAAAGGTAAGGGACGACATTACGCCTTTCCTCGTCATGGAGATCATGGAGGAGGCCTTCGAGCTCGAGAAGGAGGGGAGAGACATCATCCATCTCGAGATCGGAGAGCCCGATTTCGACACCCCTGAAGTGATCAAGAAGGAGGCGATCAAGGCGATCGGCGATGGCATGACCAACTACACCCACTCCCTGGGAATACTCCCGATGAGGGAGGCGGTGGCAGAGCACTACCTGGACAAGTATGGCGTGTCCTTTTCTCCCGACAGGGTGGTGGTGACCAGCGGCACCTCGCCCGCCCTGCTCCTTATCTTCTCGTCCCTCGTTTCTCCGGGTGACGAGGTGATACTGACCAACCCCTGCTACGCATGCTACCCGAACTTCGTCAAGTACGTCGGCGGGGTCCCCCGGTTCATAAACGTGTACGACCGGGACAACTATGAGCTCGATGTGGAAGGGGTAAAAAAGATTCTCGGCAGGCGCACGAAGGCCATACTGATCAATTCCCCCTCGAATCCGACGGGCACGGTCATTTCAAAGGAGAAGCTGAAGGAGATAGCCGGCCTCGGGATCACCGTGATCTCCGACGAGATCTACCACGGCCTGGTGTACGAAGGTGACGAGGAGACCATCCTCTCCAGCGGGGACGAAGCATTCGTCCTGAACGGTTTTTCCAAGGCATATGCGATGACGGGATGGAGGCTCGGATACCTCATCGCCCCGAAAAAATATGTGCGTACTATCCAGAAACTGCAGCAGAACCTCTTTATCTCCGCCAACGACTTCGTTCAGCATGCCGGCGTCGTGGCCATCAGGGAGGGGCAACTTCACGTGGAAGAGATGAAGAAGGTTTTCAACGACCGGAGAAAAGTGATGATAGAGGAGATAAAAAAAGTGGGTTTTGTTGTCCGGAGCGAGCCGAAGGGGGCTTTTTACGTCATGGCCGATATCAGGGCTTTCTCCCGGGATTCGCTCTCCTTTGCCTTCGAACTGCTCCGGGAGGCAGGCGTGGGGGCGACGCCGGGGGTCGATTTCGGCTCCAACGGCGAGGGCTTTCTCCGTTTCTCTTACGCAAA
>WVXK01000082.1:405-1387 GCA_011773515.1 Deltaproteobacteria bacterium | reverse complement strand
TCTTGGGCACGCCCAATGTCCTCACGGCGGGACACATGTGTTATGTCTCCCGTGTTGGGGCGACCCTGATCACTTGTGGCAATCTGCCTGTGTGTGACTACGAGGGTGAGCCAAAATGCATCGTTATGTGGGGCTGTAACCCACTGTGGACCAACCCGGACGAGTACAAGGGGGAGGGTTTCTGGAGAGCCTATAAAAAAGGAGCCAAGCTGATCGTCATAGATCCTCGAAAGGGATTTCTGGCTAACAGGGCGGACCTTTGGCTTCAAATCCGCCCGGGGACAGATGCCGCCCTGGCCATGGGCTTCCTCAACGTGATCATTGAGGAAGGGCTTTACGATAGCGAGTTCGTGGGTAAATACGTCCACGGCTGGGATGCCTTCAAGGAAAGGGTGCAGGAGTATCCGCTGGAACGGGTGGAAGAGATCACCTGGGTTAAGCAGGATCTCATCCGGAAGGCGGCCAAGATGTATGCCACCACGAAACCGGCGGCCCTGCATTGGGGCGTACCCACGGAACAGAGCATTAACTGCACCGACTGCACACGCCTCATGACAGGACTGATGGCGGTAACGGGCAATCTGGACGCGCCCGGAGGGAACGTCTTATTTGTGCCGCCTCCGGTGAGGGTGGTCTCCGAGTTCGGTCGTCACAAAGACCTTCCTCGGGAGCAGTGGAAGAAACGGTTGGGAGGAGAACAATATAAACTGGCCTCACGAGTGGCCCTTATCACCCCTAAGCCAGCATGGGACGCCATCCTGACCGGGAAACCATACCCGCTGAAGGCTGCTCTGCTGTGCGGCAGCAACCCGGTGATCACCAGGGCCAATGCTACAGAGGTGTACAAGGCTCTAGAGAAGATAGACTTTCTGGCTGTGATTGATTTCTTTCTGACCCCAACGGCAGAACTGGCCGACATTTTCCTGCCTGCTGCCACCTGGCTGGAGCAGAACTATGTGGGGGACTTTTGGAAGCGACACGG
>WVXK01000082.1:0-349 GCA_011773515.1 Deltaproteobacteria bacterium | reverse complement strand
GACTATATGCTCGAACCCTCGGGGCTGACCTGGGACGAATTTAAGGAGCTGGGATATCTCAAGGGCGAGATGGAGTATCGGAAATATGTGGAGAAGGGGTTTTCTACCCCCACAGGCAAAGTGGAGCTTTACTCCACCATCCTGGAAAAATGGGGACGTGACCCCCTTCCCCGTTACCGGGAAGTTCCGGAAAGCCCTGTTTCCCGACCTGACCTCCTTGACCGTTACCCTTATATCCTCAATGCGGGGCTGCGGATTCCCACCTATTTCCATTCGGCCAACCGCAATCTCCCCTGGCTGAGGGAAATCAGGCCGGATCCCATTGTAGAGATCCACCCTGAGACAGCCA
>WVXK01000081.1 GCA_011773515.1 Deltaproteobacteria bacterium | reverse complement strand
CGCCCAGCCAAAGATGGCATCATTGATGATCGCTTGCTTGCATACTCGGAAAAAGAAACGCTAGCCGGAGTGGACACGCTCGCAAAGAGCACATTCCAACACGACAAACGAATCAAGTCACTGGAAGGCGAAATGGAAGTGGAGAAAGCAGCCTTTGCAGTCGCCAACTCCCGCGGGATATCAGCGTCCAGCAAAGGATCCTACATGTACGGCGGCATCTACTGCATTGCAGTCAAGGATGGAAAGCAGAAAACGGGATCCGAATTTTTCGTTTCAAGGGAACTCACAGATTTCAGCGAAATCGGCGTCACCGCGGCTGACCGAGCCGTGAAGATGCTCGAAGCCAAACCACTAGGCATGTCGATTAAGACCACAACGGTGTGGGAGAACCGCTCCATCAGCTACCTCTTAGGCAGCATGCTCAAAACGGCTTCCAATGCACGCAACGTGCAAGAAGGCAAAAGCTACTTCAAAGAACGAATCGGCGAGCAAGTGGCGAGCACCCTCGTCACGATTGCTGATGATGGGCAGTTGCCGGAAGGCCTTTCCACACAACGGATCGACGCGGAAGGCGTGCCCATGCGGACCACNNTTGAAGACCCATCTGTACGACAGCTACGCAGCCCTACGAGAGAACAAAGAGAGCAGCGGCAGCGCGAAACGCGAAGAACCTGAACCGTTCCTTCAAACGCCCACCGTGTCTACGTCGAACCTCGTGGTGACACCGGGTAGCAAGAATCTGGACGAACTGGTCGCCGAAGTTGACAAGGGCATTCTAATCACCGATTTCGTCATGGGAATCGGACACGCCAACACCGTAACCGGTGAGTTCAGCGTCGTAGCCCCTAGCGCTTTCCTCGTCGAAAACGGAGACGTCATTCGCCCGCTTGAACCAGTAACCGTGGCCGGCAACTTCTTCCATGCATTGAAAAACGTCCAGCAGATCGGCCGTGACACCCGCCTCTTGGGAATGGGTAAAATCCCCAGCATCCTCATTGGCGACCTCACCGTGTCAGGATGAATCCTCCAAGTTCCCACACTGCGGAAACCGAAAGACTCATCCCTTCCCCCTTTTTCTCCCCGTTCGAGCTAGACTGCGCCGTCAAGGGCATATCGCGATCTTGATATCCGCTTTCGATGTGGCCAGGATCTTAAACGCCTCGTTCAGCTCGTCGAGCGGCATTTTCCGCGTGATCAACGGCCGAACATCTACGGTCTTCGACGCGATCAGGTTCAACGCTTTCGTGAAATGAGCTGGAGTCGCATGAAACGCGCCGAAGACAGTGGTCTCCCCGTAGTGCAGCTGCTCTGTGCTCACGTGAATTTCCGTGTTCGGCGGGCACCCCCCGAACTCGAGCACGGTTCCCCCCTTCCTCACCATGCGTAAGCCTTGTTCCCACGTGGCGGGGTACCCTATGGCTTCAATCACGAGGTCGGCGCCATACCCCTCGGTCAGCTGCCGGATCTTCACAACCGTGTCCTCGTGCCCAGCATTGATGGTTTCATCCGCGCCCAGCGTACGCGCCAGCGCCAATCGTTCCTCCACCTTGTCGCTGATGATGATTCTCCCCGCTCCCATTCGCTGAGAGGCAATTAAATGGAGCAATCCGATAGGTCCCGCGCCGATTATAGCGACGGTGTCACCCAGTTGGATGTCCGCCTTTTCGAGTCCATGCAGCACACAGGCCAGAGGCTCTGCTAGGGCAGCTTCCTCATAGGCGACGTGGGAAGGGATTTGCTGCGTGTTTAACCTGGCGATGCGCG
>WVXK01000080.1 GCA_011773515.1 Deltaproteobacteria bacterium | reverse complement strand
CATTAAAGAAATCGAATAAAACATAAATTAAAATCATTAAAAAAATTAAAGAAAAATCCAATCAGAAATTAGAAATCAAAATTTGAAATCAAAAGTATAAACTAAATTAGATTAGGTATAATTCATTAGCCAAGTTAGAGCATAAATAAATCAATTTTTAGTTGATTTATTAAAAATTATCCCAGGTTTTAATAAAGCAATAAATCAAATTTCAATTGAAGAGATCTTCTCTTTCATTTCTATTTGTCTATTTTTTAGTTCAGAAGCAATAGTAGCATCTTTGTATTTAACTTCCATTAATTTAATATACAATTTTGTTCCAAATCTATTACCCCAATGCCAGAATGTAGGCATAAGAAGAAATCTTACCTGCTTGCCCTTATATAAAAATCTAGAGATTTCATCTAATTTTAAGCTATTATAATGCTCTACACGTTTATATTTTGATGATTTATTGTAGTTATATACCTCAGTTTTTATGGTATTGGTATATTTATTTTCCAAAAAAAATAATTTGATGTAACTATGATTATGATCATTTTCAATATGTTTTGAGAGACTACTTATATAATTGAAACAATTTCCATATCCAAATTTTTTATTTATGGCTTGAATTGCTAAATCATCAATATCTTTAAATATTTTGTGAAGATGTTGCATACTAGGATTATTAACATCTACAATTATATGAGATTTTATAGTCTGATGCTTTTTATCGGACCATATATTCATCCATTTAAATGGATTTACTGTAAGGTCTATAAATTCTGTTTTAAAAATCAGAACATCAGAGTATTTTGGAGAATATTTATAAAGTGGGGTAAGGGATGTACTATATTCATTATTACTGTATTCATTATAAAATGATTGCTTCTCTTTATCAAGTCTATCATAATTAATGAATGACGATCCATATTTTTTAAATATTTTATTTTGACAAACCATTAATTAATTATTAAATTTCTATGAAATTCAATAAATAAATTACTTTAAATATCAATTTTTTGTTAATTAGCGAATTGAATGAGCTAATTCAAAAAATTAGA
>WVXK01000079.1:1023-1293 GCA_011773515.1 Deltaproteobacteria bacterium | reverse complement strand
ATTAGAGTCCATGCCTACCTCCTCCCAACCCCATGACAGCCACCACCGGATCCGTCAACCCGAGATCGCACGAATCGTTGTAGCTTTCCAACCCTAGAACGCAACTACCCCGCGCTCAAACTGCTCGCCTGGATATGCCAGCCTGATACGGTACTCAAACACATGCATCACACCGCACGACTTGCACGATACGGCCAAGCTCAGCTCGTATGCGTCAGGCGGTCTAGTGAGGTTCTCTGTACCGCACTGCGAACACTCGAAGCAAAGGAT
>WVXK01000079.1:0-872 GCA_011773515.1 Deltaproteobacteria bacterium | reverse complement strand
AGGTAGTGGTCGCATACCATCAGGTCGATCTCGCGCTGGCGTAGGATGGCTAGGGCGTGCTCGGCGCCGAGGGCTGTGAAGATCTCAACGCTAGTATTGCCGTGGTGCTCGATCTGGTCCCGCAGCATTTCCACGATATCCTTGTCGTCGTCGACTAACAGGATCGTGGGCCTGCGTTTCAGTGACCCGTCGCACGAGGTGTCGCCTACGCAGCAGGTCCCCGCGCGGTCGCGTTCCTCAGCTTGGCTGTGGCTTTGCTTGCACATCGTCCTTGGCTCCTTCGTCGTCTTGATCGTAGCACTCCACGTCCGGCCAGCGCAATGTGGTAACAACTGTCTCGCCTTCAACGGCGTACTCGACCGTCCAGCCAATACGAGCAACGCTCCGGGCGATTGACCCACGACCGGTGCCGCGTCCGTTCCCTTTGGTAGAACCGTTCGAGCGCAGCACCATTCTACGGTCCTTGCGGTTGGCTGGATTCGTGATCCTGATGAAGTCGCTTCCAACGTGCACGCGGATATCGCCGTCGCTACCCGACACACGTTGCGCTTCCGCTGCATTGATCAGCGCGTTGAGCAAAGCCCGGTGTATGTCGCTCGGGCTGGTAGTTACCTCGAAGTCGCCGTCATCGTCATAGAGAATGTCCGACCCGTGCGCGTACCCAACCAACGATGTCACCGCCTTTGTGAACCGGCGCAGCTTGATCGTTGCGACGTTGCCCGGGTAGAGCCATGCGCTGATCGTGGAGATGTGCTTGTCCGCCTCATCGTTGAACCCACGCTGGACTGCCATCTTGACGATAGCCAACGCGGTAGAGAGATCGTGGCGAAGGTGCCTGCGGATACGGACGTGCCAGGCGGCGAACTCGGCGA
>WVXK01000078.1:79624-87891 GCA_011773515.1 Deltaproteobacteria bacterium | reverse complement strand
ACGATGCCGACACGGCGAGAATCTTCTTCGCTGTCACGAGGGTGGGGGCCCTTGCGTTCGACACGTACTCGGACGGCGATCCTGATGATGAAATCGACCATCTCGGGGACATCATGGACTCGCTCGGATGCGATCCTGAAGATACGGCTCGATCGAACATCGACGCCATAAGGTGCCCTGACTCGTTGCCGGATGACACGGTCACGGGAGCCCAGGTCCAGGAATTTCTGAAGGGTGCGGTCCTTCGTGATCTAAACGGCGCAATCGATAACATCGCACCGGTATCGGAATCCTACGAGAGAAACGTCACCTTCAACACCGGTGAGAGAGAGGTGTCAGCCGAGATCGACTACCGTGACGTGCTCGTCTTGCGATCTGCGCTGGGGACAGCGATAGCAGCCACCCTGATTCAGTCGGCTTACGATCTCGACACAGACATCGATGCCGAGTTGAACGATCCTGCAAACACCATGGAGAATTTCCTCGCCGGCAATACCAGCTTCCTCACCCTGGCTGATGCCTCGCCCCTGAGTACCGCGAAGAGCGAGCTGAGCCAGGCAGCGGATGATCTGCTCGCCGCTATAGACGGGATCCAGGTCGAAACTGACGATCAAACCGACGACCTGATAACCCTTGGAAACACAACACCGGAAGAGATCGAAGAGGCAAAGGCAGACATCCTGGATTTCAAAAGCTCGCTTGAAGGCCCGGTGAAGGTCCTGGACAACGAAGTGCCCGAGGACCCGGCGAACGACTTTACCCTTGACCTGAGCAAGTTCTTCGCGGGGTTGAACCTGAGGGATTTCCTCCCGCCCTTTGCCGGGGACCAGGTAAGCGGCCTCTTTCCCGACCCGACCTTCAACGGCGTTTTCGGCCCCGAGATAGACCTGAACGAGGATCGGGATTTTGCCGGGATCGATACGACCTATGAAGGGGACATCTCCGGGAACGGTGAGGTGATCATATTCAGCAGGGGCCAGAGCGTTGGCTCCGGGGAGGTGGAGCAGGGAATTGCCGTCGCCACGAAGAGGGGGAGCGGATTCACCAACGCATCACTTTCGGGGGCATACACGGTTGTAGGCCTTGCGTTGAATAACTTTCAGGATCTCTCGGTGAGAGAAGCCAGGATAATGACCCTCATTCCATTTTTCCTCGGTGACGGAACCTGGCTGGGAGCATTCAGCGACTTCTCAAGTGACGGGGTTACAGAAATCGGGGCTGCAGGGGGAACGTACCAAGTGGAAGATGACGGCTCTTTCACCTTCGTCGTGACGACCAGAGACAACGCGCCGATACCCCCCGTTGTGTTCTCGGGGGACCTTTCCCCGGGCAGTGGGGAAAGTTTCACGTTAACCGGCACAGATGACAGCGATCTGGAGATTCAATTCGCCGTAAAGATAGGAAGCGGATTCGGCAACGCCTCCCTCACGGGAAATCACAGTTTCAGGGCGCTGTCGTTTGACAACTTTGCAACGGCCAGTCCGCAATCGGAAATTTCCGCGATCCCCGACATGAACTTCGACGGTCTCGGCAGCTGGTCGGGAACCAGGCAAGTGCTCACAAGTGACGGCTCGTTTGGAACAGACAGTGTGGAAGGAACCTATTCGGTCAATAGTGGAGAAGGCGACCTGGATCTCACCGTCACCTCCTCCGGAGAAAACTTTTCGGGAAGAATTTCCTCAGGCGGGGGCCTCATCGTTGCAACAGAGCAAACCGCGAACACAACAGTCAATCAGAGCATAGCCATCGCGGCGAAGAAGGGTGGGGTCTTCAGCAACGCCGACCTCGCGGGTACGTACAGCTTCAGGAGCCTGGACATGGATAATTTCGGCTCACTCTTGTTCCCCTCCCGGGCTTTCGTGAGGAATGCCATAATCGACTTCAACGGGAACGGCAGTTGGGCGGGGACCTTCGATGAGTTCGAAAGCGGCGGTTTTCCGTCAACGGGCAACATAGCCGGCATATACTCTGTTTTACCTGGCGGCTCTATCACCCTGACCATAACCGGCGGAGGAGACGGCATCCCTGATATCCTCCAGTAGTGGATAGGAACAAAAGCGCCCCGCGGCCGGGTCGCTTTTCTTTGGTGCCCGGGCATGAACGTATCAAAGAGGAAAAATATCCTGCTCACGCTCCTGTCGGCCCTTTTCATCATGACGCTTTTGTGGGCAGCGTTAAAAAGGGACCCCCTCCCGCCTGAAACGGGCAAACGCACACGGCTTGTAAGCCCAGCATCGATAAAGGGTATATCGGCGACGACGATCAGAAGCGGCAGGGTCGTGAGCAGAATAATTGCAGACGAGCTCTCGGTAAAGCCGAGGAGGTTTTACATCTTCAACATAAAGCCCTTCAACGAAATCGGCATGACCAACGCAAAGCTGGAATATCATCTCTCAGAGGGTTCGACTCCGGAAGGGGGGGACCCTTTCTCCCTCGATGAGCACATCTCATCATTGAAGGGAATCGCCGTTTCACGAAGTGGACTCGGCGTCATCACGAGAGGGGTCATCAAGGGGTTCGTCCTGGAAGTTATGCGGGGTGAGGTCCCCCTTTTGTCCGTCTCGTCTGAGGAAGCCCAAATCGATCTCGAAAAAAAGAGAACCGAGCTGATCCGCGCCTGTCTTCAGGACCTGAAAACCGGGAAGAAAATTACCAGCAACAGGATCATCTGGGATGCCAGGGAGAAGGTCTTCAAGATACCCGGAAGATACCTTGCAAAGAGCCCGGAGGGGAATTCCCGGGGAAAGGGTATCAGGGTTGACCTGGACTTTACCGTATCCCTTTTGAATTGACCAGATCATTCTGTGCCCGGTTTTCGGTTCGCCCCTTCACGCAAGCTTTTTGAACAGGCAAGAACAGACGGGATAGTGGAAGGTGGAAACTCGAGTCTTTCACCTTTGAGACGGCACATGGTGATTGCATTCTCAGCAAGGTATGTGTATACGATCGACCGGTTGGTCTTGCAATCGTCACCGTCACAGGGTAGCGTAACAACTGGGAAAAAATGGATCAAAAAATAAAAGGGAGGAGACCATGGAAAAAAAAGAGACGCTGAAAATCACGGCAGCTATTCTCACCCACTCGGTGGTATCACATCTTCCTCCGGGAACGCTGACCCCTGTCCGGCTGCCCGATCAGGTTTCCAAGGAAGTGCTGAAAATTTACGAAAATATGTACAATTCCCTCAAAAACTCAGACACTGAATGAAAAAGATATGCGGAGGCGCAAAACATTTTGCAGAACCGATTGGGCAATAAGAGAAATTTCGCAAAAAACCATTGATTTCGCGAATTCACTGTTCATTGATCCGAAAAAGGCAACAATGGCCCTGCCGGCGCACAAAAAATATTGTTTCCATTGAATTTTCTTGCTATGTTAAAAAAAACTTCTCAAAGGAGGCGTAAATGGCTTTTTTCCAGAAAATCGGAAGCGCAACCTATCACACGACGACGGCGTGTTCTAAAGTCCCTAAAAACGTAAAGACGAACAAAGGCTGGAAAGCGCTGAAGTCGAGACCGAAGGGTAAAAAGTGCGCCGAGTGCGAGAATAAAACCAAAAAGGCCCCGGCAAAAAAGGCGGCTCCAAAAAAAGCGGCAGCCAAAAAACCGGCAGCCAAAAAAGCGGCGAGAAAAAAGTAGAGCAGGACCTGATTCTACCTCTTTTTGGATATCTACATCTACCCAAAAGCAAAATCAAGGGGGGGAGGGGGTGTTCTCAACTCTCCCCTTCCGTATGAGATTGGGAAGACGGAAAATCCCGAATTACCCTCTCCCTGATGAGTTTTTCTATGTCGTTTTCCCCGTAACCGATACCTCGCAGGATTTCCCTGTTGTGCTCTCCCAGGTAGGGTGCCCGCATTCTTATTTTTCCGGAAAAATCGGAAAATTTTATGGGAAAGCCGGGTTGCCTGTGGGCCCCGAAGCCGGGATGTTCAAGGTCCAGGACCATTTCCCTCGCCCGGGTCTGGGGGTCTTCGAAAGCCTCCTTGAAATCGTGAACAGGGGTAACGCACACGTCCTCCCCCTCGAAGATTTTTTCCCAGTCCTCCCTTTTTTTCTTTTCAAACTCTTTCTGCAGCTCACCCGCGATCCTCCCATCGGGGTCGAACAGAGTGGCACTTCCCGCAAGATCAGGCCTGCCAAGGATCTCGCAGAGCCTGTCGAAAAACCAATCCTCGAGGGCCCCCACGCTCAGATATTTTCCGTCGAGGCACCGGTATGTGTTGTATCCCGGAAAGAGGCCGGTTAGCGGCATCTCACCCCTTTGAGGTATCTCATTCGTCAGCAAAAAAAGCGCGGCATGGATGGAAAGCCACGAGATGACACCGTCAAACATCGACACGTCCACGTACGTTCCCTTTCCCGTCCTCTCCCTCGCTAATAGGGCCATGAGGATTCCCGAGAGTGCCTGGAAGGCACCGCCACCCAGATCGGCAATCTGGACGGGGGGGATAACGGGAGCTCCCCCCTTTTCCCCGCAGACCCCGAGAAGCCCGGCAAGGGAGATGTAATTTATATCGTGTGCCGCCTGGCCCCTCCGGGGCCCCGTCTGCCCGAATCCCGAAATCGAGCAGTAGACGATACGGGGGTTTATCTCCGCCAGCCGTTCGTAGTGCACGCCGAGCCTCTCCGAAACGCCGGGCCTGAATCCTTCCAGCACGACATCGGTGTTTTCCGAGAGCCTGTAGAATATCTCCCTTCCCTCTTCGGACTTCAGGTTCAGGGTGAGGCTCTTCTTGTTTCTGTTCAGGTATATCTCTCCCGGCGTAACGCCGGGTCCCTGTGAGTCGCCGAAGGTTATTCTCTTTCTCGGGAAGGGCTCATCGACCTTGATAACTTCGGCACCATAATCGGCCATGAGAAGTGAACAGAAGGGCCCCGGCAATTGCAGCGAAAGGTCGAGCACCACCACGCCATCGAGTAATCCCTCCATATCTGCCTCCATCTGAAAATAGCGAGAGTATCTATTGATACTGAATTTTTAACATTTTAAGATATAACCTGTGCAAATTAGAATCAAGGGTCGGCTAAATGATAAAAGCGAAAGCCTCCATATTTTTATCAGACGCTCACCTGAACGACTTGGATGAGGACACGGAAGCTTTCCATTCCCTCATGAGAAACGCCTGGCGGCAGGGAGTCGAGGTGTTCCTCCTCGGTGATATTTTCGATCTCTGGTTTGGGAAAAAAACCCTCACCTTTCCCTTCCAGGAAAAGGTCATCGCCGAAATTGCATCCCTCTCCGAGAGGGGGCTGGCTGTCCACTACATAGAGGGAAACAGGGATTTTTTCCTCGTCGGCTCGTGGGTGGAAAAATACTTCAAAAATATCGCGGAAAGAGAACTCGCGGTGCAAATCGGCGGGAAAAAGATCCTTCTCCTCCACGGAGACACGGTGAACAGGCACGACATCCAGTACCGGTTCTGGAAATCCTTATCAAAAAACAGCGTTGCCTACTCACTTTTTTCGGCCATACCGGCAGGAATCGCACTGCCACTGGCAAGAAACCTCGAGGGAAAACTGAAGAAAACAAACCCCCGGTTCCGCTACAACTTCCCGGAGGACGAGGGCCGAACCTTTACATCGCATGCCACGAAAAAAGGGTACGACACGGTCATCATCGGTCATTATCACGTGGAAAAGGTGATCACCGTGGATGAAAACGAGCGGGACACGATGCTCGTCTGCCTTCCCATGTGGAAGGAGAACCGGAGATACTATTACATAAACGAAGCGGGAGGATCCGGTTTCAGGAAGTTCATCCCCGACACGCCCCTGGTTGAATGACACGGGGCGTTTCGCATGTAAGGGGAATTTACCCCCTCTGCGGCGGGGAAGATAGTTTCCCGGCCTCTTTTTCCCGGTAAACGGAAACGAACAGCTCAACCACACCGGGGTCGAACTGCCCTCCTGCGTTCCTTTGCAACTCGGAAATGGCTTCCCGGTCGGTCATCGCTTTGCGGTAAGGCCTCTCTGATATCATGGAATCAAAGGCGTCAGCTACAGCCAGGATGCGTCCCTCGAGTGTCAGGCCTTCCCTGCTTAGGCCGCTCGGGTAACCCTTCCCATCGCACCGTTCATGGTGCTCACTGATACACGCCTTCACTTCTTTCAAAAAGCTCAGGGGCTCAATTATCCGGTAGCCGATAACGGGATGCTGCCGAACCAGGCGCATCTCTTCGTCGCTGAGCCTTCCTCTCTTTCCCAGTATGGCCGGGCTTATCGATATCTTCCCGATATCATGAAGGATTGCCGACTGAAAGAGGATGTTCCTTCTGCGCTTCGACAGTCCCGCTCTGTCCGCCATCGAAAGGGCAATATCTGCAACCCTCTCAGAATGGCCCCTCCTGTACCTGTCCTTCTCCTCGATGGAGCTGATAAGGGATCTGAGCGTGTTGAAGTAGTTTGTCTTTACCTCCTCATGGAGCTTTGCGTTTTCGACAACCGTCCCGAGGTGTCCGGCCAGGACCGATGCAAGCTCGATGTCAAAGGATGGGAAGGAGTCTTCTCCCCGCCTGAAAATCGCCAGGACCCCGAGTATGACCCCCCTTATCTCGACAGGCAAAAGGAGCCCCTTTTTCAGGCCGTGTTTGTACACGCCATACCGTGCAAAAAAGGAGTCCCTCTCCACGTCGACAACCCTCGTGTGGATAACGTTTTTCACATAGGATGGAAACTCCCGCTGCATCTTCTTTATGAACATCTCCGCCACTGAATCTTTTCTGAATCTCTGCGCGCAGAACACATCGTACTCCCCTCCCGGACCCGCAGTTCCCGCTACGGCGAGGAGAATGAGTTCGCCGGGAATGATATTCATCATGTTCCAGACGATCGTTTCGCCGAGCCTCTCCGGATAGGTAATTCTGTTCACCGCGCTCAAAAACCCGCTGAGCTCCTTTATCTTCGTAAGGGCTTTTTCCCGTAAGTTCCGGTAATCGCCCATTTCACGGTCCCCCTGACATGCGGTATCCATTTCGGCCTCTGCCGGGACAGAGGGGGGGGAGCCGGCCTCCCCCGCACCCTTGCGGAGAACCGGCTTCCGTGGAAGACTTTCTCTCCACCCGCTGACGCGCGGGCCGACATGAAGATCTGTCGCCTCTGAAGCAGGGCGCCTTTCCGGGTCCTTCAGCCGGCGGTAGAGAATCAGGGTCCCCAGCGCTACCACGACGCAGAGGAGCAGCCACGTGGGCAATAGCAACCGCCTGAAGGCGTTCAGTGACGTGATCGTCTCTTCAGAGGGAAACCCGATGAGGAGATAGGAATCGTCCTTTTCTCCCAGAGCCACGGGTTGGATTGCGAATCGAGATCCCTTTACGCTGCCGGAGAGAAAAAGCCCCCTCCCCTTTATGAATCCCCGGTGGGGAACGGGGAAAGAGCCTCCAGCAGGTTTCTCCGGATGGCAGGACAGGCAGTTCCGCTGTCCGGTCACCTCCATGATGGGGAAAAAACGGCCTTCCGTAACGAAAACCAACGATTCGGGCCTTGCCTTGAGGGAGGAGAGAAACGGTGCTCCCTCCAGCGCTGCAACCCCCCTTATCCCCATCCCGCCTGATTCTTTTTGAAGATTCCGCTGGAACACCACGTATACCTTTCCTCTGCGCGAAAGCACATCAGGAAAGGGTTTTCCCAGGGGATAATTTTTCAGGAGATCAGCGGGAAACCCGTCACCCCCGTCGGAATCGAACCACCGCCCCCGGAGGTTCCCGGAACCGTCAAAGAGTTCTACGAGCACGAGGGGGTAATAACTGCCCCCCTCGATAGTTTTATTCTCAACGGACTCGAATTCGCCCGGGCCGGGGATCGTTTGACCGAAATCTTTCCAGAATGCAGAAACTTGCTCGTCAATCGCGTCGGCAACCAGGTCACTCAGCCTGTGGGAAGACTCCTCGAGGTACGCAAGATACGGGGTGACGATGCTATTCTCCCCGATCTTGTACATCACGAAAAAAAGGAAAGAGGCGGAAAGGATTACAGAGAAAAGCACCAGTGCTAGCAAAGCCCTGTCGGAATGTAGCCTTCCCTTCATCAATCCCCATACCACTTCTGTTCTTAGCCATTAAGATTATAACCATACCGGGGGGAACACAAGGCTTTTATCGCAGGGGGCAATGAGATGACTTCGTTTCCGATCGGAAAGGTGGGCCGGGAGACAAAAGTGAGTGATGGGGATGCCCTAACCGGATCTGCTTACAATACAGGAGACCATGATGAAGACGAAGAGCAGGGAGGCGGCGAACTCTGCGGCTCCCGAAATAAAAAGGATCGTGC
>WVXK01000078.1:78997-79602 GCA_011773515.1 Deltaproteobacteria bacterium | reverse complement strand
ATTGGCAAGGGCATACTGAAGCCACGCAAGGCGTATGTAGGGAAGGCCCGGATACCCGAAGAACATCGTGGGGAGCAGTTTGTACCCCACGCCATAAATGAGAAACACCACGAATCCCACGAGGAGAAGGTGAACGTGGGTGAAGAGGAAGTTATCGTTCCCCGTGACAAGCATCCCCGCCCCGAGGGCCATTCCCAGGATCAGATAGAAGAAAGAGGTAACGATGTAGACCATCGTGAGTCTGTTGATTCTCTCGAGGGCCTCCCGGTCAGGAACAGCAAATCCTATCTTTTTATCTGAGGTCTGCATGTCCTGGATTAACTATACACCGGTTTCGTGAGTTTTTCGTCCCTGTATGTTTTGTTCAGCCAGATCAGCTGCGGGGCCCCCGAGAGCAGCCACGAGACGTCCCCTTCGAGGAGGATCCTGTTCTTTATGAGTCCCGTTATGATCCCCGCTTTTTCGATATCCCCGACAAATATACCTCCGCAGATATACCCATCCTTGAGGATGAACTTTCTGTAGAGGTGTTTCTCCCTGTCGATCCTGGAAATAACCTCATAGGTATCGTCCGGCGGGTCTACGTGGCCCATGGATATGGTGTG
>WVXK01000078.1:64490-78960 GCA_011773515.1 Deltaproteobacteria bacterium | reverse complement strand
GCTTCATCGACGACCAGGTCGTAAGACTCCGCGATATCCCCCGCGGCGAACACATCGGGGTCGCTCGTCCGCATTCTTTCATTGACCAGGACCCCCCTGTTCGTATCGAGCCCCGCTTCCTTCGCAATCGAAACGTTGGGAACGACGCCAATGGCAAGGATGAGGATATCGCACTCGACTTCCCGCCCGCTTCGAAGCCGGACGCCGGAAACGCGGCCGTCTCCCAGAACCTCTTCCAGCGTGTCCGCCAGAATTATGTCCATTCCCCGCTTCTGGAGGTAATCCTCGAACAACCGGGCACCCCCAGAATCGAGAATCCTGCTCAGGATCTGAGGGGCCAGTTCGATTACCGTCGTCTTTACCCCCGCCTCGTGAATCCCCTCGGCGGTCTTCATACCGATAAGGCCGCCTCCGAGAACAACGGCGCGGCGGATATCCTTGAGCTTTTCTTTCACCTTTTTCGCGCTGTCCCAGGTCATCATGGTGAATATGTTTTCCCGGTCCCCTCCCTTGAGGGGCGGAACGAAGGGGACACCCCCGGCAGTGAGAAGCAGTTTATCGTACACCGTTACGCCCCCTTTTGAATCGACAATCTCCTTTCTCGTCCTGTCGATCTTCACCACTTCGACGGCGAGCCTCAGGTCCACGGAGTGCCTTCTGTAAAACGCCGCATCGCGATAGGCCATCTTCCTCTCAGGAACGCCATCGAAGAGATATTCCGTTATCAGGGGACGGGAATAGGCCAGGTACGGTTCGCGGGAAAAGACGACGATTTCCCCCGATTCATCCATCCTCCGTATCTCCTCTATGGCGTGAACGGCTGCGGCCGAGTTGCCGATGATCACGTACCTCATCTACCTCTCCTCGTACACGAGGGCTCTGTTGGGACAGACCTCTGCGCAGGCGGGAATCTCTCGATCGGGACAGAGATCGCACTTGTTGGAATTCCAGCCGCCCTCCCTGTTTTTTTCCTTGTAAATGCACCCGTAGGGGCAGGCCATGATGCACATCCAGCAGGCAACACAATGATCCTTGTTTACCTTTATCACCCCGTCATCCCTGTAGAGAGCGCCGTTGATGCACGCGTCGACGCAGTCCGGCCTTTCACAGTGCCTGCACTGCAGCGAGAAACAGTCACCCTCGAACCCCTCCTCAACGACGTTCCTCTCCCCCGGCCGGGGACTCTCTTTCTTGTAGGCCAGAAGAATGTCCTTGCTCTCCGAGTGCTCCACCACGCAGGCCACGAGGCAAAGAGCGCAGCCCATGCAGTACTCTTCCTTGGGGTAAACTCTCTTCATGTCACTCACCTGCGTGCTTGAGTCCGAGGATGTTCAGCTCCCGGTCCGTGAGGCCGACACCGCGAAGCCTCTCCCTGTTTCCCCGCAGACTCTCGATGGCGTTTATTCCCATGAGCCCCATCATCTCCTTGATCTCGTGGGCCCACCCGTCGATGAGGTTGGTGAGCTGCTCCGCGGCAATCTCGACGTTCAACCTCTTCGAGAGCGTCGGGTCGTTCGTCGTAATTCCCCAGGGACACTTTCCCGTGTAGCACCTCTGACAGACGGTGCAGCCCACGGCAACCTTCGCAGCAGTGCCGATATACGCGGCATCGGCCCCCAGGGCGATTATTTTCACCACGTCTGCACTGTTCCGTATCCCTCCCCCCGCTATAAGAGAAATCTCATTTCTGATGCCCTGGGACCTCAACAGGTCATCAACAGAGGCAATTGCCAGTTCGAGGGGAATGCCCACGTTGTCCCGTATCATCGTCGGTGCCGCTCCCGTGCCCCCCCTGAACCCGTCGATAACGATGGCATCTGCCCCTGCCCGTGCGATCCCGCTCGCTATAGCCGCGGAATTGTGCACCGCAGCGATCTTGACGAAGACGGGTTTCTCGTAGTCGGTAGCCTCCTTCAGGGCAAATATGAGCTGCCTCAGGTCTTCTATCGAGTAGATATCGTGATGGGGAGCAGGGGAAATAGCGTCGCTCCCGATAGGAATCATCCGGGTTTCCGAAATATCCCTGTTCACTTTCTCGCCAGGCAGATGGCCGCCGATTCCGGGTTTTGCCCCCTGGCCGACCTTGATCTCAATGGCTGCCGACGTCTCGAGATAGGTCTTGCTCACCCCGAACCTTCCGGAGGCGCACTGGACCACCGTGCGCGCTCCATAAGGATAGAGCTTTTTGTGGAGCCCCCCCTCCCCGGTGTTCCAGTAGGTTCCCGTCCCGGTCGCGGAGATTGCAAGGGCCTCGCAAAAGTTCAGGTTCACCGCCCCATAAGACATCGCGGAAAAGAGGATGGGCACCTCGCAGGTGAGCTGGGGTGCAATCTCAGTCTTCAGCCTGACCCTTCCGTCTTCCCCCGTTTCCATCTCCAGCCTCTCGGGCTTTCTCCCTATGTAGGTCCGAAGCTCCATTGGCTCCCTGAGAGGGTCGATGGAGGGGTTGGTCACCTGGCATGCATCGATGAGGATATTATCGAAGTAGGTGGGATAGTCGAGTTCGCAGCCCGTCGCGGTGAGGAGCACACCCCCCGTCCGTGCCTGCTTGTAGACGTTCTTGACATTCCTGGACGTCCAGGTTGCGTGAGGACGGAGTTCAGAAGGGTTGAGCCTTATGGTTATGCAGCGAGTGGGACACAGTGCCTCACAGCGATGGCAGCCGGTGCAGTTCTTGTGAACCGAGTCGACCACGTCTGCCGCCTCACGGTAGATGTTCGCCTCGTAGGGGCACTGCCTTACACATACGAGACACTGGATACACCTCTCCTGGTCCCGGTCTACGAGGAAGTCGTGGAAATTGTCCGTCCAGAGTCGGCTGCTCATGACCATATAATTCGCCCCATGTTCAGGAATAGACAAAACAGTAAATTATCAGATGAAAGTTAACTCTAAGGCCTTCTCACCATCAAGGTGGTGCACCTGCAAACGAATACCCCCGCAGGGAAAAATCGACCTTGAGATCCAGCCTGTTGCCCGTGTACTCCTCGATCTCCCTGATTCTCTCTGAAAGAGTGTTCACGATATATTCGAAGAGTAGTGGACTCAAGGTAAATTTTAACACATTTTCCTCATCGGGAACGCTTCTTCTGAGAATTTCTCTGAAGAACTCTGAACTCACCGAACCAGAGCTCTTTCTTTTTCCCGACCTGAAACAGCTCGGGCATTCCTCGAAGCGAACCGCATAGGGGGACGTACCGAGCCTCTGCCTCGTCATGGTCATCACGGAAAATTTCCCGATAGGACCGATATCATGCCGCGCCTTCTCCCCCCGCATTGCCGTCCGAACAGCCCTCTCGACCTCTCTTTTGTGCTGCCTGTTCTCCATATCGATAAAATCCATCACAATGATACCGCCAAGGTCCCTCAGGCGGAGCTGCCGGGGGATTTCCCTGGCAGCCTCGAGATTCGTCCTGTAGGCTGTCTCTTCTATGTCCCTATCCTTCACGCTCCTGCCCGAATTCACATCGATAGTGATAAACGCCTCGGTGACATCGATGATAAGGTATCCCCCCGACGCGAGTTCCACACGGTTTGAAAAAATCTTTTCTACCCCCTCCTCGACACGGTAATGATCAAAAATCGGGACCTTGCCCTTGTATCGGAAAAGGTCTCCCTTCTTTTCGGGGGCGTATATGTTCAGGAAACCGAGGGCCCTTTCGTAGGACGCGTCAGTATCGACCACAATCCTGGACACAGCCGAATCATAGTGGTCTCTCAGGAAACGGGTTACCAGGTCCTGCTCCGCATAGAGGATACCGGGCTTTTCCATTTCCTTCGCCTTCTTCTGGACGATCCCCAGGTGCTCCTTGAGCTTCCTCAGGTCCTCCCTGAGCTCCTTCAATTTTCTGTCGGCTCCAACCGTCCTGACGATGACGCCCATGTTCGCGGGGAGACTCAGCTTGGCCACCTGCTTTTTGATCTTCTCCCGGGTCCCCTCATCGGTTATTCTCTTCGATATCCCCGCTTTCCTCATCCCCATCATCAATACCAGGTACCGCCCGGCAATGGAGACGTAGGAGGTCAGGACGGCACCCTTGAGCGGGGATTCATCCTTCACAACCTGGACGATTATCCTGTCCCCTTTTTTCAGATACACCTTCCCCTCGGGATGGTTGTTCTTCCTTTTTTTCGATTTCTTTCTCGAAACCAGGGCGGGAGAGAAAAACTCGGAGAAGGGGAGAAACCCGTTTCTTTTGCCCCCGAAGTCCACAAATGCCGCCTGCAGCGCCGGCTCAACGTTTTCGACTTCCCCGAGGTAGATGTTTCCCACGATACCCCTCTCCAGCTGGTTCTCCATTTCCACGAGCTCAACATCCTGGCCCGTAGAAATGACCCCCCTTGCCTCCTCAGGGAAAAGGGTATTGAATAATATCTTCCTCTCTTCCTTCCTCTTTTTCTGGGCCATCTTCCCTCAGTTCCTACGCATTCCCGTTTCTTCTTTCACGCTCATGCTTAACTACCCTGTTACCACCGCTGGATCTGGCCACCCGGAGAGCTTCTTCCGATGCTCTGATAAGATCTGCGGGCTGGTCTCCATCGATGTGGTAACCGGAGACACCTCCGCTCACGGTTACCGAAACATCCTCCCTCTCGTCGGGAATCGAGAGACGGGCAGAGCTGATGGCATTGCACAGCCTCTCCCCGTGCACATAAGCCTGTTCCTTCGTCGACGCCACCATGACGATAACGAACCTGTCGGTGTCGACCCGTGCGACAAAATCCGCCCTCCGCGTCTTCTCCCTGGCAACCCCTGCCACGAATTGAACAATGGCGTCCCTTACCCCGGGACTTCCACGCCCCTCTGTTTCTTCGAACCCGTCTATCTGAAGCATCACCAGAGAAAGGGGAAGGAGGTAGTTATCCGCCTTTCTCAGTTCAGAAACAAATCGCTGGGCGAAGTAGTCCTTGCTGTAAACGCCGCACATTTCGTCTATCACATCGGCAAGCTCCGCGTCGAGAATAATCTTCGCCTTATCGTATGAAAGGCCGATAATATCCCCGATCATGGACAGATATCTCTTTTCCTCCGGTAACCGGAATGACATGTCTGCAACCGCAACTGCTCCGTAGATGCCCTCCACCCCGATAATAGGGGTTACCAGCTGGGCTTTCAAGCCCTTCCTCTCGAACTCTGATAATGATACTCTCGAGTACCTTTCCAGGTCCGTGTAATCTTCGGCACTCAGGGTCTTCCTCTGTTCGAGGGAAATGCCCACGATACCCTCACCCGTTCTTACACGCAGGGTTCCATTCAGATGGTCCGCGTACCCGGCCCCCATTTTCAGGATATACTCGTCTTCCGACTCCTTCCGGAAAAAGGCCACGAGGCCCGCGCCGAAAAAGCTCTTTATCGTCCGAACGGCAATAAATGGGATGTCATCGGAGAAAACGTTGGTTGTGAGCTTTCTGATAATCTCAGGAATGAGTACGTTGAAACGGGCTAACTTCTCCCTCTCCTCCTCGGACCGTAAAAGAGCGTCCTTCAGGATTGCCACCTCTCCCCGCAGGCCGGTGACTTCCTCTTTCAGCGCGGATACAGCCCTGATGAACTTCGTCTCGAGCCTCGAGCTCGAAATGAAGTAGCCGACGACGACCCCGATCACAACACCGGCAACAAAGGTAAACCAGGCAAAAGTCATATGCACGAATCCTTCACGCTTCTCTTAGTTCCTATCGAACCGATCGTCCTTGCCCTTTAGAATGTCATCGAGGACGGAGGGTATTTTTTTCACGCTGTCGATGACCATGTCAGCCCCCGCCCCTTTTCCGTTTCGGGAAACGAGGACCGAGAAGATGCCGAGCCTCTTTGCCGTGTTGATATTCTCCTCGAAATCGTCAAAGAAGACGATAGATCCGGGATCGACGCCCAGGTATGACACGAGCTTCCGGAAGGGGTATATCCCCGGTTTCGCAAGAAAGTCCATGAAGTGTATATCGAAGACCTCCTCGAAACACTTTTCGATACCCAGCGAGGCCAAGACCCGTGAAGCGTGATCGGAAGAAGCATTGGTAAATACATATTTCCGGTAGGGGATCGAATTGAACATGTCAAGGAGCTCCCCGTCTCGCTCGATCATCCCCTCGATGTCTACATCGTGCACATAGGAAAGGTAATCAGGGGGATCGACGCCGTGGTTCAGCATCAGCCCCTTCAGCGTCGTTCCGTATACCCTCAAGAATCCTTTTCTGACGCTCCTGGCTGTTTCCGGATCCACATTCAAAACTCGCCCGACATATTCCTCTATTCTCCCATCGATCAATTCCCAGAGGCCCAACTCAGGAGAGTAGAGGGTATTATCGAGGTCGAAAACGAATTCCTTCGCCATCATTCCCCTCCCACATCGATGAACTCGAAGGCTATCGAAGGGGACCCGGTGCTTCCATACATCTCGAGATCCGATCCCCTGGAAACAACCCTTCCCAGCAACTCTACTATATTTCCCGACACAGCGAAAGTTCTCACCGGGTAGCGCATTGCACCCCCGTCGAAGGAGATCCCCGAGGCCCCAACGGAAAAATCCCCGGAAACAGGGTCGGCAGTGTGAATTCCCATGAATCCCGTCAACAGAACTCCGCTGCCGAGCTCCCCGTAAATGTCTCCGAGCCGGGCGACCCCGGGCTCTATGTACAGGTTTGAGATGCCGATGTCAGGGCCGTTTTTTATATTATCCCTCCTCAGGCTTCCCGTTGTGCCCGTTCCCAGCTTCCTTCCCCAGTAGGAGTCGGTGAGGTACTCCCCGCATATCCCCCCTGTGACGATGTCGACTCTTCTCGACTCTACTCCCTCCCCGTCGAAAGGGCAGCTCCCCATGCCGCCCGGCATGAGCGGGTCGTCGAGAATGGTGATCTCTTCTGAAAAAACTTTCCTGCCCTGTAAACCTGCGAGCATAGACTTGCCCAGGGCAACGTTCCTGCCGTTGAAAGAGGGCACCAGCACCCCCAGAAGCTCCGTCATCGCGCCATTCTCTATGACCACGGGGTAGCGCCCCGTCCTTATTCTCCGTGCCCCGAGCATGCGGAGCCCCCTCATGGCTGCATCTTCTGCCACTTTTTCCTTGAGCGATTCGATACCCTCGAAGGTTTCCGCAAAATCGATACCGAACCCCGTTTCCGACTGGCCCCCTTCATCGGCAACAGCATAGACGTAGGCAAGGTAGAGAGATTTTTCGTACTCACCCTCAACTCCCCGCGAACTCTTCAGGTAAAAGGTAGAGGACGATTCGCGAAGGGTAGCGTAGCGGACATTTGTGATTCTTTTGTCCCTTCCCCTGGTGAGCATCTCGAGGTCTACAGCAAAATCGACCTTCCTCCTCAGGTCGACGGGACTCTCGCGGGGAGAGAACTGGACAGCCGGGAACTTCCGGGGCCCTTCGGGCAGCAGGACATGTTCGTCCTCGTCCTGATTCGACGCGGCAAAATCCGCCCCCTCCACCATGGCCATGAGTGACGCATCATCATCGGACATGGAGTAAGCGTACCCCAGACGGTGACCCTTCAACAGCCTGACGGCAAAAGCACGGGAGTCTGACTCGGCTATGAAGTCCTCCTTCCCGTCCTTCGACTCGATGGTGGTCCTCTGAGACTCGATGGCAGACACCTCGAAATCGTCGACATCCTTTTTCGCGATCATGCGTTCTATCTTATTGATGAGCCTCTTCATACACCCTTTTTTGGTCCTGTATATCCCTGATAACTGCAGTCTCATCACAGTCAGGGAACTTTGAGCACTTCAGGCAATCAGACCAGATCTTTTGCGGAAGGGTAGATTTGTCCACCTCGTCAAACCCGAAGCGCTTGAAGTATGCGGGCTTGTAGGTGAGAGCAAAAATCCTTTTTATCCCAAGAATAACCGCATCATCTATGCACGCCTCCACCAGCTTCGTGCCCACTCCTTTCCCTGAATGTTCTGCATAGACGGCGAGAGAGCGGATCTCGGCCAGGTCTTCCCACATGATGTGAAGTGAGGAGACTCCCAGCAACCTGCCCTCGTTGTCGATGCAGACCAGGTAATCACGGATATGCTCGTAAATTTCGCTGAGCGGCCGGGGCAGCATATCCCCCCGTGCGGCGAAGTTCGCTATCAAGGCGTAGATCTCACGGGCATCCTTTATGGTGGCTCTCCTGATTTTCATCGTTTCGAACCGCTCTTCAAAAGGTTTTCTGCATATTTTCTGGCCTCATCGCTGACCCGCTCCCCGGACACCATTCTCGCAATCTCGGCGACTCTCTCCCTGCGGTCGAGTGACTTCGCAACCGCCCTCTCCCGCTTCCCGCTCCTGACCTTGACGATTTTGATGTGATGATCTGCCAGCGCCGCGATCTGGGGCAGGTGGGTGATGCAGATAACCTGGGCCGAGGAAGAGAGCTGCTTGAGCTTTTCACCGATAACCTCTGCCATCGAACCGCCTATCCCCGCATCGACCTCGTCGAAAACGAGTGTTTTGAACTTTTCTCCCCCCGAGACAGTATTGTGCACAGCAAGCATGATCCGTGAAAGTTCCCCGCCGGAGGCGATATGAAACAGGGGGCCTCCCGCAAAGGAGGAGGAGGGGGAGAAGAAAAAATCGGCCCTCTCGAGACCGTAAGAGGAAAGTTCGTCCTCGTTTAAGTCCGTAAATACGACCCTGAACAACGCTCCTGACAGGCCGAGATCCGATAGCTCGGCGAGGACTGAGCCCTCGAAGTCGGCAGTGCTCTCCCGCCTCTTTTTGCTCAAAGACCTGCCGAGGCCGAGCATATTTTCCCTGAGATTCTCCTCTTCGCGGGCGAGATAGTTCAACGAGTCAATGGAACCCTGAGTTTTCACCCGCTCCGCCTTGAGCTCTTCGATCCGGGGAATCAGCCCCTCCGGCTGAACTTCATACTTTCTCGAAAGACGCTTGATGTTGCTGAGCCTCTCTGCGAGGAGCTGGTATTTCTCCTCATCGATGTCTATCACGGAAAACCGTTTCATGAGATCCCTCGCGATGTCGGTGATGCCGAACATATGCTCTTCCAGCTTCGTGGCAATCCCGGCAAGGGCGGGATCGAAACGGGATGCGTCTTTCAGGGAGTCGACGCTTCTTTTCAGGATGGAAAGAGAACTGTCGTCGCTCTGGTCTATCATATCGATGGTTTCGCTGATCGCCTCCCTTATCTTTGCCGCGTTTTTCAGCAGGGGGAGCTCCTCCTCGATCTCTCTTTCCTCGCCGGGCTTCATGTCCAACGCGGTCAGCTCGGCGATTGACCCTTCGAGCCACTCCATTCTGCCTGAGACGTTGGGGGCATCTTCCTTCAGGACCTCGATTTCCCTGATGACCTTCCTCCAATTCCTGTACACGCCCAGGTACTCATCGTACAGGGGAAGCGCCCCGGAGAAGGCATCGAGCAATTTCGTCGCGTTGCGGGAGCCGAAAAGCCGCTGGTATCCATGCTGCCCGAGGATGCTCACCAGCTCCGATGTGATCTCGGCGGCAAACTGTCCCGTCGCCGGCGAGTCGTTGACGTAAATGCGGCTCCTGCCATGAGGCGAAACCTTTCTTCTCATGATGAGGGAGTCCGTGTGAGAAAAGCCCGCGCTCTCGAGAGAAGTGGCCGTTTCCTCGTCTCCCTGCAGGTCATACACTATCTCGACGAGACCTTCATCTGCCCGGGGAACAAGTTTCTGGGCAACTTTCTCCCCCAGGGCAAGTTTGAGCGATTCGATGAGGATAGACTTGCCGGCTCCCGTTTCCCCGGTGATTACGTTAAAGCCCTCCCGGAAGTTGACCTGCACATCCTCCAGGAGAGCAATGTTTTTGACGGAAATTTCTGACAGCAAGGACGGTTTACCTCTCTCCCCACTTCAGTTTCGTCCGGAGGACCTCGAAAAAACCTTTAAAAGGCGACTTGACGAGCTTGAGGGGCAATTTCGACTTTTTCACTTCGATTATATCATCCTCCCTTATCCCGAAGCCCACCTGCCCATCGAGGGTGAGCAGAATATCGGTTTCCTTGGTCCTGAGTTCGGCCTTTATCACCATGCTATCCGGTATGACGAGAGGCCTGTTGGTAAGGGTGTGGGGACATATGGGAGTCACGAGGATGCACTTCATCGCCGGGTAGACGATGGGGCCTCCCGCAGACATGGAGTAAGCCGTGGACCCCGTGGGCGTGGATATGATAAGGCCGTCGGCTTTGAATGTCGTCAGGTAGAGCTCGTCAACATAGGCCCTTATATCAATTATCTTTGCCAGGGCGCCCTTGTTGATAACCACGTCGTTCAGCACGGTATAGTCCGCAACCCTCTCGCCGAGCCGGTGAACGTGGCACACGAGCATCATCCTCTCGTCGTACTCGAAATCACCGGATACCACGGACTCCATGACCGAGTTAAGCTCGTCGAGGGTTACGTCCGTAATGAACCCAAGGCTCCCCATGTTCACGGCGAGTATCGGAACGCCGGTTTCCCCCACCACCCTCGCCGCTGAAAGGAGCGTCCCGTCGCCCCCTATGGCGACGATGATGTCGGACATCTCCGGAAGCCGTGAACGTAAAACGCCGTTTTCCGCGCGCATCACCGAGGCTGTTTCCCGGTCGAGAATCGCTTTTTTCTTTTTTCCCTCGATCCAGTCGACGAGGCCCGAGACGACCTCGGCAGTTTTCTCTTCCGTGTGCTTGGCAATAATACCAATATTTTTCAACACTTTTCTCCTTTTATCCCCGGAGGGGGCCTTTTCCTTTTGCACGATACCGTATAATATTTTTATTGATGGAAATTCTATCAGAATTGTAAATTCTTAAGAATGATTAATTTCGAGGAGGGTTGGGAAAAAGGTGGGTGAGATGGAACTTTTCAAAGAGATTTACGAGCGGGAACGGGGGAAAACGGCTCCCCTTGCCGACAGGCTGAGACCCGAAAGCCTCGATGACTTCTTCGGACAGACCCACATACTGGGGAAAGGGAAATTTCTCTCCTCGGCGATTCTGGAGAAAAAGCTCCCCTCGCTGATATTCTGGGGGCCGCCCGGTTCCGGAAAGACGACCCTTGCCAGGATCATAGCCAAGGAGCTCAAAGCCACCTTCCTCAAGTATTCGGCAGTGCTCTCGGGTATCAAAGAAATCAAGGATGCAATAAAACAGGTTGAAACCCTCAGGATAAAAGCGGGAAAACCCGTAATACTCTTTATCGATGAAATACACAGGTTCAACAAGGCCCAGCAGGATGCGCTGCTTCCCCACACGGAAGACGGGACGGTCATACTCATCGGGACCACCACGGAGAACCCCTCCTTCGAAATCCGGGGCGCTCTCCTTTCCCGCTGCAGGGTCCTCGTCCTTGAAAGGTTAAAGAGCGCCGATCTGGATAGAATCTTGACCAGGGCCCTCGACCATCCGACCCACGGGTTGCATAAAGAGGGGTACACCGTCACGGAAGAGGCAAGGAGGCACGTGATCGCAAGTGCCGACGGCGATGGCAGGGCCGTTATAAACGCCCTTGAAGCCGCAACGTTCATCGCAAAGACGAGGGATACCAGCAGGATAGACCTGCAAATAGCGGAAGAGGCGCTGCGGAAAAAAGCACTCCTCTACGACAAGGCGGGTGAGGAGCATTTCAACCTGATCAGCGCCCTCCACAAATCACTCAGGGGCTCAGATCCCGATGCCGCGCTCTACTGGCTCGTACGGATGCTCAAGGGAGGAGAAGACCCCCTCTACATAGCGCGGAGAATGATACGTTTTGCATCGGAGGACATAGGGAACGCTGACCCCCGTGCCCTCGACGTAGCGCTCGGGGCGCATAAAACCTACACCGTCCTCGGTTCACCCGAGGGGGAGCTGGCCCTTGCCCAGGCCGCCGTGTACCTTGCGTGGGCACCGAAAAGCAACAGCATTTACCGGGCTTTTAACCGCGCGATGCAGGATGTGGTGGAAACGGGCGCACAGCCTGTCCCCCTTCACCTGAGAAACGCCCCGACAAAATTGATGGAGGAACTCGATTACGGCAGCGATTACCGGTATCCCCACGATTACGATAGCGGTTTCGTTGAGGAAAATTACTTCCCCGAAACTCTAACGCGGAGACGATACTACCTGCCATCGGCAAGAGGGCTTGAAGAGCAGATCAGAGAGACCCTGGAAAGGCTGTGGGGGAAGTATCCTCCAGATGACGATAGCAGCTCATAACTCCCGGATATTCGGTTTCCCGCACTACCTGCCCTTTTCCTTCCTGATGAAATAACTCTCAACGAGATAAAAGCAAATCGGCAATGATATGACGAACACCACCGCCTTGATAACGTGACCGGCTCCCGGGTAGATTTTCGGGACCAGGGATGCAATTACCCTTTCCACGACAAAACCAAAGGAAAGCGCCACCGCAGCGGCAAATACCAGAGCCACCGCAAGTTTCACTATTTTGTTGAGAAAAGCCATTAAAAAAACAGAAGCTCCCCAATCCGAAATCCCCNNTTTCCTATTTTTCGTATCTGTAGAATCCCTCGCCGCTCTTGACCCCGCACCTTTGCGCCTCGACGAGTTTGACCAGCGACTGGGGAGCCCTGAACCTCTCCCCGAAGGCCCCGGCCAGGCCCTTTGAAGCAAACAGGATCGTATCGAGGCCGATCATATCAGACAGCTCGAAGGGGCCCATGGGATGGTTGAAGGCGAGCCTGACAGCTTTGTCGATATCATCCCGGGTGGCTATGCCCTCTTCGAGCACCCGGTAACATTCGATGAGAAAAGCACACAGAACCCTCGTGGTGACGAACCCCTGTCTGTCCTGAACGATTACCACTTCCTTGCCCGCCGCTTTTGAGAGCGCAACGGTTTTATCGACCGTCTCGGTGGAGGTGTCCACGCCGACGACGACCTCGATGAGCTTCATGAGTGGAGGCGGGTTGAACCAGTGCATACCGATCACTCTATCGGGACAAACGGTGGCACCGGCAATGGCCGTCACGGACAACTCCGACGTGTTGCTGGCAAGCACGGCGTCCCGGGGGGCCTCCCGCGAAATAGAGGAAAAGAGATCCTGTTTCAGTTCCAGCTTCTCCGGAACCGCCTCGATGACGAAGAGAGCGTCCCTGACCTCCCCGAGGAGGTCTACAGAGATCTTGAGCCTCCCCATCGCCCCGGAAAACGATTCCTCATCGATGACCCCTTTTTCTTTCAACCGTGCCAACCGGGCACGGATACCCGTCCTTGCCCCCTCGAGAACTTCATCGGCCACATCGACGAGGGCCACCTCGTACCCTCCGGTAACGAGAACCTGGGCAATTCCGGAACCCATTACCCCCGCGCCAACGACGACTATCTTTTCAGGCATTGTTTACCCCCTCAGCCCCTTCTCTCAGAGGGACCCTGTTTGGCATCTCCCCGAATAGGACAGACCTTTTACCGTCCGCCTCAGCACAGCACTCGAGGGGCCCACAGCGGCAGGAACCCAGGTTCCCGTCTCGATCGGGATCGCGGGACCTGGCCGCTGAGACGAATAAAATATTTCACCATAGTTCAGGCAAGGAAGGAAAGATCAATCGGCTTTTATCATCTCCCGCAACCGAATGATGTTTACTTCGTGGTCCTTTTCCTCTTTCGCGATGGTCTTGAATACTTCGGCAAGTTCCCCGTCGCCACTTTTCTGTGCAAGATCCATGTAGTAGTTAAACGCGTACCTTTCCGCATCCTGGGCAAAATCGAGAATGCTTTCCGGGGGGGAATCCGGGGAGATGCCCCACTTGTCGAGGGCCTTCTCCAGCTTCCCGATTGCCTCCCTCCTGTGGGACCGGATGATGTCCACTTCAGAAATCGCCTCGCTTCCCTGTTCGTCGTAATTTGAAAAGATTTCCACGAGCTTCGCTATGTGGGTCTCCTCTCCCCTCGCAAGATATTTGAGAACCTTCTTCGAGTTGTCGTCGATCATTCTGTTCGCCAGTTCCTGATAGATGATCATGGACATGAACTCCATCGTAATGGAAGATTCGACCAGACTTTTCAATTCCATCGCTTTCCCCCGATGATGTTTCTCTAGATTATACAACTTCTGAAAACCATTTTTTCATGAAAAGACCTTGAACGGGTAACTCTGGATGATAAAATAAAATTACGTTTTTCTTTATTGAAGGTGACTTTTATGAATCCCATAAAAAAAGATCTGGTGCGATATGAAAGGGCTCTGAACCGGTTTTTCGGAATCCCCGCTTCGGAGCGGAAACCGAAGGACAGGGAAAAGCTCCTGACCACCCTTGGCGTCCCCAACCCCGGCGAGTTCCTCGGCATGCACATCCCTCTGTGGCATGCGAGGATCGACGAGCTTCTCGACCCCACGAGCACCGACATGCTTCCCATAAGCATCGGTCATTCATACGTAAACTGGGTCCGCGGCGCGATACGCTCGCTGCCGAAGGATTCCCGGGTAAAGGTCTTCAGCTCGAAGATAAAACTCACAGGGTTGAAGAAAGCGATCATCGAACTTCTGGGTAAGATGAAAGGGAAAAAGCCACGGGACTTT
>WVXK01000078.1:63397-64470 GCA_011773515.1 Deltaproteobacteria bacterium | reverse complement strand
GAATACATCTTCGGGGGACTTCCTGAGATACTGCAACTGCCCTGCCAGCCATTCCAGTTCCACGTAACCCCCCAGGGGGAGGAGATACTCATAAAACCCGTAGAGAAGGGTATCAACATCTACCTGGATGAATCCCTCTCATCGGAATATCTCCTTAAAAACTGGGAATGGATTACAAACGGGGTGGCCCGGTGCGATGCGCTGGGCGACGTGATCGGCTCGGCACTGAGGTACGGCCACTATATCGGAACGGAAGGCGGAGAGGTCTACACGATTGACAACATCGAAATATTCCACCTGGACAGTGACGACGTGAAGATACACGAACCGATATTCGACTTCCTCCCGAAAAAAATCCACCCCAAAGACTCGCGGAAACGAAAGGCGCTCAGCGCAAGAGTGAAGAAAAATTACACCGCCACATACGAAAAGGAGTTCGGGTGCATCAAAGAGAACTGGCCATCCATCGAACGATATCTTTCCGAAATGAAAAGGTATATCAGGGAATATACCGGTGAACCATTCGAGCTGACCCTTTCTAAGATAAAAACTAATTTGAGAAAAAAAAGGTGATGGATGGCAGGAAGCGTTGAACGAAGGAAAGAGAAATAGATCATATCATCTCATCTTTTTCCTATCCCTCACTCTCTCGATAGTTCTCTTATCCTGCTCAAATCTGCTGAAAACAAGCTCTCCCCGGCGTGATGGGGAAGTAAGGGGGGACGTTTCTTCCACCGTGCACATCTTTCGCGACCCGTGGGGCGTGCCTCACATATACGCCGACACCATCGGGGACCTTTTGTTCGCGCAGGGGTTCGTACACGCCCAGGAGAGGCTTTTCCAGATGGACGCGGAGCGAAGGATCGCATCGGGGAGGCTCTCTGAAGTGCTGGGTGAAAAAGCTCTTCCCATCGACACGCTCTTTAGGACAGTCGGGCTTGCGAAGATAGCGCGGGAAATATACGGAAAGATGGATGAGCAGGCGAAAAAATTCGTCGACCGATATACCCACGGCATCAACCGGTTCATCGAAACTGCCGGCACCTATCCCGTCGAATTCAGGCTTCTGCGAT
>WVXK01000078.1:55791-63377 GCA_011773515.1 Deltaproteobacteria bacterium | reverse complement strand
AAAGCCGGTCATCTTTTCCCGGGGGGACTCTCAACGATCCTCGACGCCTCGCTCACCCTCCCATTCTTTCCGGGAACGGGAGGGTCTAATGCCTGGGTCGTTTCCGCCAGCAAGAGTGCTGAGGGCATTCCTTACCTGGCCAACGATCCCCACCTTCCTCTCAGCGCGCCTTCGGTATGGTTCGAAAACCACCTGATCTGTCCCGGACTGGACGTTTACGGATATTCCTTCCCCGGCGCCCCTTTCGTCATTCTGGGATTCAACGAAAACGTGGCATGGGGGTTCACCAACGTCATGATCGACGATGTGGATTTCTTTATCGAAAAAGCAAAGGGGGACGGGACCTACGTCTACCGGGGCCAGGAGCTTCCCTTCAAAAAAAGGAAGGAGGTCATAAGGATAAAGGGCAGAGAGCAGCAGGTGCTCGAGGTCGAGGAATCCGTTCACGGCCCCCTGCTTGGAGATATATTACCCGGCTTCGGGCGTGATTTCGCCTTCCGCTGGACGGGCCAGGACGCGACGGGGGATCACCTCAAGTCCCTGTACCTTTTGAACCGGGCCAAAACAGCAGCAGACGTCAGGGAGGCGCTCTCTTATTTCGAGCTGACAGCCCAGAACGTTCTGTTCGCGACCCGGGATGGTGATATCGGTTACCAGCTGGCGGGCAGGATACCCCTGCGGAGGAAAAACCATCCCCCCATCCCCGTCCCCGGGGATTCGGGGGAATACGACTGGGAAGGGTACCGTTCCTTCGCTGACAACCCCCGGATTCAAAACCCGCCGGAGGGCTTCATCGCCTCCGCAAACTTTCCTCCCCTGTCACCGCGAAGAAGCAGGATCTATATCTCTTCCGTGTTCGAACCCCCTGCTCGAGGAAAAATGATTATCGAGACCCTTTCGAAGAAGGAAAAGGTCTCCCTCCGGGACCACGAGAATCTCCAGAACAACACGTTCTCTCAACCGGCAAGGGATCTGGTTCCCCTCATCCTCGACGTGGCAGGGGATACTGTGCACAGGGGGCCTTCGCAGCGAAGGGCCGTGGAGCTCCTCAGGGCGTGGGACATGAACATGAGTTCCGACTCATCTGCGGCATCTATTCTTTCCGTTTTCTACGAGCTGCTCATAGACCGGGTTTTTTCCGACGAACTCGGAGACGATGGGCTCGCGCTCTTTAAAAGAACAACGAGAGTTCCCACCGTCTCGCTTGACCATCTCCTCTTCAGGTTCCCCGAATCGCTGTGGTTCGATGACCTTCGCACACCCGAACAGGAGGACCGCAACCGGATCATTTCAGAAACCTTCGGGAATGCAATTTCCTACCTACAGAAAACGCTCGGGGAGAATCCCGATGGATGGAAATGGGGCAAGCTCCACAGGGTCAGCATGCGCCATCCCTTCGGTGAAAAGTGGTACTTAAGAAAATTTTTTACCATCGGCCCCGAACCGGTCGGTGGGGACGGGAGGACGGTTTTCAAAGCAGAGTTCCCCCACGGACTCGATTTTTCCCCGATCGTTGGACCATCTATGAGGATGCTGGTCTCACCGGCAAAACCGGACGACGCCCGGGTGGTGATCAGCACGGGGCAGTCGGGACATTTCTATGAAAAACACTACAGCGACCAGACGGATTTATGGCTGAAGGGCACATACCGGAAGGTTGATTTCACCAGGAATGAAAGAAAATTGGAGACCTATNNGCGAAGCAGTCAACACAGAGCTGAGAAAGCGGCCCCGCCGCCCCGTTCCCCGATTAAGACCCGCGGATAACCCAAGATGCAGGGCTCACAGATAAAAGTTGCGTGGTCGGATCTTCGAAATTTCAGATGCGGGAGTCTTCTCAACGCATCTGATTTTCATTCCGCATTCCCCATTCCGAATTCCGGAATGCGCTGCTTTCGCTATTATTCCTCTCCCGTCAGCTCCCGGAAGAGCTGCTTCACGGAGATTATCTCATCGCATTTCATGGCATTCGACCCGGCGAAAACGATCCCCTCTTCTGTCAGCCCCTTCTGAGAATTTACCAGGGCACGGGCGATGCAGAACCCCTCTTTCGCATCCCTGAACGAGCACCTGGCCAGGCAGTTATACGTGCACTTTCCATCGGTATTGACCTTCCCCTTCTCCGCCAGCCGCACAAATTCATTCTGTATGGCCCTGCCGGGAAGGCCGACGGGGCTCTTCACGAGCACCACGTCGCCTTTTTCTGCGTTGAGATACATACTCTTGAAGGAAAAGGGCGCATCACACTCCTCGGTGCAGACAAACCTCGTTGCCATCTGTACGCCGTCTGCCCCAAAAGAGAGCATCTTCAGTATGTCCTCCCGGTCCCATATGCCCCCCGCTGCAATCACGGGGATATCGATGCCCACCTCGCCGAGAAATATCTCTTTTATGCCGGGTATGACACGCTCGAGGGAATAGCTCTCCTTTCCCACCTGTTCAAAGTTCGCTCCGAGATGGCCACCTGCAGAGTTCGGTGTTTCAACGACGTAGCCATCGGGAACGCGGCCGTAACTCTTTTCCCACTTCCGGAAAATCAGGACAGCGGCCTTCACCGACGATACGATCGGAACGAGCGCCACGTCGGGATAGTCCCTTCCATACTCGGGCAGCTTGAGGGGAAGGCCGGCACCTGAGATAATTAATCTTGCTCCCTTCTCCATGCTTGTTCGGACCATGTTCTCATAATCCGTCAAGGCAACCATGCAGTTGGTTCCGACGTTTCCCAAGGAAGTGAGGTCAAAGGCCCTTTCGAGTTCATCGCCGAGGGCCCTCATGTTTGCCTCCCTGTAGGAACCGGGGCCGTTGTAATGCTTCGAGTGGATGCCAAGGGCAACGGAGGCGACGATGCCGATCCCACCCGCCTCCGAGACAGCCGAGGACAGGCGCGATCTCGAAATGCCAATACCCATGCCTCCCTGAATGATGGGGTACTTGGACCGAACCTTACCTATCTTGAGTTCCGGGAGTGACAATGATTCTCCTCGATTTATCTGTTCAGAAAATTATACTACCTTTGCCCCCCTGCTCCTCGATAAAAATTGAATTTTTCCCTTTACGCAGCGGCACATGATCTGATTTGTCCCCGCACGGTTTCATCCTTTCCCGGCAAGACAGAAATGCCCGGGATGCCATCGAGCCCATTTTTTCCCGCACGCCCCCTTCCGCTATTGCGATAATATATCCTAATTGCCATTCTGACAAATAGGAAAATATGGATGCACCTGAAGAAAATCGCCGATGGCGTCTACACGGTTCGGGCTGAAAACGAAGGGAGATTCCCCTATTCTTTCAGCTTTCTCCTGCGGGGGGACAGGAACATTCTTCTCGATGCGGGTGCGGGTAAAAACAGCCTGGAGGAACTCAGAAGGGAAGTTGAAATCGACCTGGTCATCATATCTCACACACACGGGGACCATATCTCTTCCCTGTCCGTAATCAAAGACATACCCTGCGTCGTTCCCGAAATGCAATGGGAGTCGGTTCTGGATATCGACAGGCTCGGACGCAGGTTCGTAAGGGACGATGAGGAAGCCTTCAGCGTGTGGAAGAATTTCATGGTCACAACCCTCGGGGTGACCCCCTTCGAACCCCACGGGACCTATGGGGAAGGAGACACCTTTTCAACGGGCAGGCACGAGCTGGTTGCCCTCCACACGCCGGGTCACACCGCCGACCACTTCTGCCTCTTTGAAAAGAGAACCGGCACGCTCTTTTCCTTCGACATCGACCTGACCTCGTTCGGTCCCTGGTACGGCCACGAAGAATCGGACATAGAATCCTTCATATCCTCCATCCGCAGGGCCAGGGATGTTTCTCCGGAAGTGCTGGTGTCCTCGCATGTCCCTCCTGTTCACACCGGAATCACAGAATGTTTAAACGATTACGAGGAAAAGATCTACCGGAGGGAGGAAGACATCAGAGCGCTCGTTACGCGCGGACTCTCACTCGGGGAAATGGTAGCGGAATCGCCGATCTACGGGGGCCATCCCCACATACCGGAACTCCTCTCCTATTTTGAAAGGGTCATGATAAAAAAACACCTGGATCGCCTGGACCATAGATCGCAAGAATGACCGGCGAAGATCTCTTCGCCTGTCCTCCCGATTTTTCTGGACTTATAAATGTATCTCTGACATCTTAAGCATAGCACGGCGACGTGGACCCGAGATGCGCTACAGATACGGGATGATTCATGGACGATTCCAGCCATTCCATCTGGAGCACCTGCGCTATTTCCGAATGGCATGGGAACAATCGGAGAGAGTCCTCATAGGAATTACCAACCCGGACCAGAGCACCATCATCGAGGATGACCTGAGCAGCCACCGTCATCTCCCGGAGGAGAATCCCTACACCTACACGGAAAGACTGATAATGATTGCAGACACGCTTCGGGAAGAGGGGTACGACATGGATCGTATCTACATCATTCCCTTCCCCATCCACCATCCCGACCGCTGGAAACACTACATTCCGGAAGAGACCGCGCTCTTTGTCGTCGCCTACTCTCCCTGGGAGCGGCAGAAAGCGAAGAGGCTCGGTCAGGCGGGCTTCAACGTGATCCTGATCGAAGGGTTAGAAAAGGGAATCAGCGGTCAGCAGATCCGCTCGATCATGGCATCAGGCGGGAGATGGCAGCACCTCGTCCCTTCAGCGGTGGCTCGCCACCTAGAGGCGCGCCGGCCGAAAGGAAACTGAAACAGCCCCGCAGCAACACGCCTCACGCACAACCCCCCGGTGACCTTTGCCGCGTGAACGCCGGCCATGGTATTTTGCGCTCCGAATCTTCACGAGTTGTTCTTCGTCCCTTCCAGCTCCCTCCCGAAGGCTTCCCAGAAGGGATCGACCCGGGGATGATCGAGGGGCTTTTTCATCCCCTTCTCGAAAAGAGATATCCCCTCCTCTTCGGGTACCACCTCACCCACCTCGGATGACCGTATCCCCTTATCTTCAAGCCTCTCTACCACCTCAACGGACTTGTGAGGCCGCACGGTTATGATCAGGGTCCCCTCACTGATGGAAGAATAGGGATCGATGGAGAAGAGGTTGCAAATCTTTAGGACTCTCTCCTGAACGATGATTTTCTCCTTGTCTATGACCATCCCCACGTTCGATGCCCGCGCCACCTCGAAGAGCCCCCCCCACACGCCACATTCGGTGGCATCGTGCATCGACGTTACGCCATCGTCCCGGACTCCAACGGTAACGGCGGTCAGGGCGTCCTCAACGACACTCATCTCGTAGAAGAGCTGCTCGGCGTCCCGGGAAAAATCCTCTCCGTAGGCTTCCGCCACCTTCCCGGGAAACGTGACGGCAAAGAGCCCGGACGCCTCGATGGCAGCGCCTTTGGTCACAATCACCCGGTCCCCCACCCTCGCATCCCGGGGCGTCAGGCACCTTTCGCGGGGGCCGACGCTGATGACCGTTGCTCCGCCNNCCCAGCTCCTCGCACTCGGAATGAATCTTCATCCACATCGTCTCGAACTGGTCGGCCGTCATCTCGAGGGGAAGGTTCAAATCGATGGTCATGTAGGTGGGGCCCAGACCGCTCGTTGCCGCATCAGATGCCAGGATGTGCACGGCAAACCACGCCGACCTCTCGAACCCATATTCCGGCACGATGAAGACCGGGTCCGTGGTCAGAGCCATCACCATCCCTCCCCCGATGTCGACGACTCCCACGTCTACACCGTGCATGGGGCCGACGAGCACCTCTTTTCTCTTGAATCCGAGATGGGGAAGTATGATGCGGGAAAATATCTCGGGGGAAATTTTTCCGATCTCTGGCATTTCGTGTGACATGTCTCCTCCTGGCTTTTTTTCCTGCCCCCACGGGCGGGGGGGGAACCCGCGTTTCAAGGTTATCCATTTTAATATATAATCTTTACCTACAAAAGGTGGCTGTGATGCCATCCTCGGAAATGGAGAAGTGACATGACAGAATTTCAAATGAAGGTGCTATCCCTGGTTGTCATCGCGGTCGCAACGATCATCTACGTCTATGCGCCCTGGAAGCCCAAGAAACAATGTCCTTCCTGCGGCCTGAAAGTGGACAAGGAGTTGAATCACTGCCCCAAATGCAGCACGGCACTTCTCTGATTGCACCTGCAGCCCGCTATGAAGAGGAAACATTTCATAATCGCCGCCCTTTTCTTCCTGGCCCTTTTGCTCTATCGGGCCGGGGCGCTTGCCGTCGCGACCATTATCTCGGTCCTCTTCGCATACCTGCTCGACCCGGTCGTTGAGACGCTCGAAAAAAAGAAGGTAAACCGGAAAATAACCGTTTTTGCCATATACACGGCCATACTCCTGCTCTTCGTCACCGTCGGCGTGAAGGGAGGGGCCTATATCTTTTCCCAGACACAGGATTTTGTCAAAGAGATACCCTTGTATATGGAAAAATCGAAGGCCATTGCCGACAAACTGGGGGAGGAATATTCCTGGCTCGGGGAGACGGTGAAAAACCTCGATGCCTACTTCGCCAGCTCCCTGCAGAAATTCCTGAAAAGCGCCATCAGGATCGTCTCCCAGGCTGTCTACCTTTTCCTCGTCTATATTTTCTCCCTCTTTATCCTGTTGAACCGTGACCGGGTTGTCAGGAGCGCACGCCAATTCATCGGAGAGAAAAGGGCCGATGACTACACGGACCTGTTAGGCGAAATCGACGGGGTTCTCCGCGGGTTCTTCAGGGGGCGGCTCCTGGTGTGCGTGCTGGTATTTATCCTCACCCTGATCGGCACGTACATAATTCGCATCAAGCATCCCATTTTCATTGCCATCTTCACGGGAGTATCCTCTTTCATCCCTTACTATGGCGCCCTCGCCGGGCTCCTTCCGGGCCTCCTTGCGTCCCTCGGCACTCCCAACATCTTGAAATCGGCAATCTCCCTGGTAATCCTGATCGTTGCCGTCAATTCTATCGAGAGCAACCTACTCACCCCCTTTCTCACCGCCAGGCATATAAAAATTCACCCGGCGATCATCATCTTTTCCGTCATCGCCGGCGGAGCCCTCTTCGGTTTCTGGGGAATTTTCTTCTCCCTGCCCGTCGCGGGGATAATCAAGGTTCTCTACACCTACTCCATGGTCCATGCCGAAAAGGAGGGGTAATCGCCCCCCGCGGAGCAATCAGTGCCCGAAAAAACTGTGGAACTCTTTCAACGAGATTAAATATTTTCAATTAATTTTTTGCATTTTCCTATATAATAGTACGTGCAGTTCCATATACATCTTTTCCCTCTACCAGACGGCATCTCCTGGGGGCAGGAGGTGCCGTCGCTTATATTTCCAGCCCGCAGCGGAATAACCTCTTCGATTGGAGAGAAAAAAAAAGTATGTCCCCCTAAAGTTTTTCCCCTCACCGGCCGATCTAATGGAGTAACCCCTCCTCCTCAACATGTGGATCTTTTACCCCACCACACCCGGCTCCGGTCACAAGGACCGGGGCCGGTCCTTTTTGATCTGAAAAGAGAACGACATGAAAATTTTGTCCTTGACAGATGGGAAGATAAATTTAATCCTTTTCTGAAAACGGAAGGAGGGGAGAAATGAGAAAACGGTGTATCGCATATATGCTCTGCCTG
>WVXK01000078.1:54899-55749 GCA_011773515.1 Deltaproteobacteria bacterium | reverse complement strand
CCGGGGCTCTACTTCTTCGAGTACATTCAGGCCTATGAAGCATCCACGTTCAAGGATGGGAGCGGTAATGACCTTGCCATTTTGAATGGTGAAAAGCTGGATGCTCTCATATCATTCAACCAGCTTATCTACGTATCAAACTACAAAGTGTTGAATGGACACCTCGGCATCGAATCGATACTGCCGGTGGTTACTATCAACACCAATGGCCTGAATGGCTTCGGTCTCAGCTCAAATCCGAATCACTTCGGAGACATTCTGGTGGGACCGTTCATCCAGTGGTTCAATCATAAACTGTTCGGGCTTCCCTACCTCCACCGGTTCGAACTTCAATTTATTTTTCCTGTTGGGGCATACAATAATAACTTTATTCTAAATCCTGGTTGGAACATCTACACGATAGAACCCTACTACGCCTTCACCCTCTTCTTTACCCCCAAGTTCTCTACGAGTTGGAGAATTCATTACACATTCAATGGAGAAAACGACGATCCATTCGTCGGATTTGGTGTTGACAGTATCGAACCGGGTGACGTGTTCCACTTCAACTACTCCTTTGAATATGAAGTGGTCAAGGATCTGAGGATTGCCGTTGCCGGATACTATTTAAAACAACTCGAGAAAGACGGTGTCGATGGAGGACCGGTGAGTCCGCCCTTCGGATTTATCACAGAAGAGGAGCAGGTATTCGCCATCGGGCCGGCCATTTTCTGGTCCCCCCCGGGCAAACTCGCCATCGGTCTGAAGACGGCAATCGAAAGCGCGGCCGAAAACAGACCGGAAGGGACAAGGACGACCCTCAGACTTATCTGGAAATTTTAGAAAAGCGATATGTAACCACGATAATCTG
>WVXK01000078.1:53819-54833 GCA_011773515.1 Deltaproteobacteria bacterium | reverse complement strand
TACACTGACCGCCGAACCGGGTTTTTTATTCTACCTTCTGCACTCTAGACTCTGCATTATCACAATGCCCCTGTGCTCTGCTCCCTGAAATTCCTGTTTTGCGGAATTTCGGCTGTTCGGCTGCTCGAGCAATCTGAAACTCTGCTACGTTGATCTTCTGTAGTTCTGTTGTTCTGTTGTTCTGAAGTTCTGGTTTTCATTCCGCACTCCGCAATCCGAATTCCGCAATGCAATTAGAATAGGAGATTCTTGACTAACGGATTGATTCTATGACCTCCAGCCCCCCCATGTACCCCTTGAGCGCCTCCGGAACCTTTACCGTGCCGTCCTCTTGCTGGTAATTCTCGAGTATCGCCACGACAGTCCTCCCCACGGCGAGGCCCGAGCCATTCAGGGTATGGCAGAACCGTACCTTTTTGCTTTCCCTCTCCCGGTACCGTATCTTTGCCCTCCTCGCCTGGAAATCGGTAAAATTTGAGCAGGAGGATATCTCCCGGTACCGCCCTTCCGAGGGAACCCAGACTTCGATATCGTAGGTTTTTGCCGCAGAGAATCCAAGGTCGCCCGTGCAGAGCGAAACGACCCGGTAGCTGAGACCGAGCCTTCGCAGCACCTCCTCCGCATCGCGCGTCAACGTCTCGAGTTCGTCCCAGGACGTGTGGGGGGAGGTTATCTTGACGAGTTCGACCTTGTTGAACTGGTGCTGCCTGATCATTCCCCTCACGTCCCTGCCGTATGACCCGGCTTCTTTTCTGAAACAGGGCGTATAGGCAGTCATTTTCAGGGGAAGGTCGTCTTCCCTGAGTATCTCTTCTCTGACGACATTGGTAAGGGGCACCTCGGCCGTGGGAACCAGGTAAAAATCCGTATCGGAGACCCTGAAGAGATCCTCCTCGAACTTCGGCAGCTGACCCGTCCCGATAAAGCTCTCCCTGTTCGCCATGAAGGGCGGAAGGTACTCCGTGTACCCGTGCTCCCCGGTGTGCATGTCGAGCATGAAATTTATCAGCGCCC
>WVXK01000078.1:44094-53789 GCA_011773515.1 Deltaproteobacteria bacterium | reverse complement strand
CTCTCAAAGTCAAGGATCCCCAGCTCTTCGCCGAGCGTCGTGTGATCTTTCACCTCGAAGTCGAAGCGGGGCTTTTCGCCCCACACCTTCACTTCAAGGTTCTCCTCTTCCGTGGTTCCCGTCGGCACCGTGTCGTGGGGCAGGTTGGGTATGCCCATCATCAGCTCCTCGAGCTTTTCCTCGACCAGGGAAAGCTCGGACTCCAGCTCCTTTATCTCACCGGAGAGGTCCCGCATCTTCCGGGTGACGGCGACAATGTCCTCTCCTTCCCTCTTCATCTTCGCCACTTCCTCGGAGGCTTTGTTCCGCATGGCCCTTTTGTTCTCCACCTCGAAGAGAACCTCCCTTCTTCTCCGGTCAAGTTCCACGAAGGGGGCAAGGTCCGGCTCCATCTGCCTTCTCTTCATCCCATCACTGACCGCTTCGATGTTTTCCCTTACGTATCGGATATCGAGCACCCTGTACTCCTTGCGACCTTCTACCGTTTACCAGGACACAACCCTGTTCTTACCCTCTTCCTTCGCCCTGGAAAGCGCTCTTTCTGATGCACTTACAAGATCCCCGACGTTTGCGCCATCTCCGGGACAGCAGGCCACGCCCACGCTGACGGTAACCCTGATATCATTGCCCTCAAAAGCGAAAGCCCTCTCCTGTGTTCGCCGGCGTATCCTCTCGGCAATGACCATCGCAGTTTTGCTGTCCGTCTCCGGGAGGATGACGGCAAACTCCTCCCCGCCGTACCTGCACAGGACGTCCGCATCCCTGATTGCATCGCGTGCGAGCCCGCAAAAATCCCTGAGCGTCCTGTCTCCCGCCGGATGTCCGTATCCGTCATTGACCGATTTGAAATCATCCAGGTCGATCATGAGGAGAGAGACCTTCTGCCCGTACCGCTGACATTTTTCCACCTCGTCTTCGAGGGCCTGCTGGAAATACCTTATGGTGAACGCTCCCGTCAGCTCGTCGGTGATCGCAATCGTGTAGAGCCGGGAATTTGCAAGGGACACGGAAATATGAGAGACCAGGGCGTGCATGAATGCCCGCTCCCTTTCGGTGAACTTTCCGCCCTTCTCCTTTAGAGCATAGAGAAATCCCAGGCTCCTCTCCCTGACAACGAGGGGCAACAGCAGGCCGCTTTCTCCATCGGTGGATATGCCTTCCGTAAGCCCCCCCGCGAGCCACATCTTCATGAAGGCGGGGCTTATGGAAGTCCGGTATGCCTCTGCGTCGTCGGGATCGAATGCGATGTCCACTGTCCTTTCGTCATGGACCCTCCGGGAATACAGCTCGACTCTCTCTTCATCGGCGAGCCGGATAACGATGACGCCGTATTCCACGCCGTGTAACATCTCCATGATGATATCCAGGACGATTCTTCGAAGTTCGCTCAAATTGATGGTCCTGGTGATGCGCTCCAGCATCGAATAGAGCGTGACAAGCTCGAAATTTTTTTCCTCGATCTCCCCGATCCGTTCCCCGATGCCCTCCACCATGGAGTTGAAGACTCCACCCAGCTCGCTCATCTCTCCCCGCACGTTCAGATCTATTCTCGTATCGAGGTTCCCGGCCCTGATTTTTTTCGCACCCTCCATGATCATCCTGAGCGGCCTCACCACCTGGGTTTCTACGATTAGAAAAAGGATTCCCCCGATGACGACGACCGTTATTAACCCGAAGGCAACCAGGGACTTCTGGACACCCTTTATGTCGGGAAGGATACTCCCTATGTGTTGATCGACGATCAGGACACCGAGGAGATTTCCATCGCGCCCGTGACAGCTGCGGCACTGTATCTGGTTCTCGATCGGACTGACGGAGCGGAATATCCTTTCACCGCTCTCCTCCTTCATGACAATCGTGTGTTTTTCCGCCTGGCCCGTGCTTCCATGGCATATCATGCATGTGCTGCTTTGCTGCCCCATCTTTTTTCCCACCCGGTCCTCACGGGAAGAGTAGGCAACGACCCCCTTTTTCGTTACGATCGAAACTTCCCTGAGCCCCGCTTCTTGCTGGATGAGGCGAACGGTCTCCTGGATCACATCGGGCGACTTTCCCATCATCTGATTCCGGATACCGGCCTTTATGACCTCACTCACCAGAGCCGTTTCCTTGCCCGCTCTTTCGAGCAGCCGTTCCCTCCCCACAAAGTAGAGCCAAGAGAGGGTTGCAACCATCGACACGAAAAGCACGATGAATATGGGAACCAGCAATCTCGCCTTCAATTTCTCGTGCCAGGCCACTCCCACCTCCGCGACGCCCGCCGGGTTTCTGTCCGAATAACACAGAGGTCAGTCTATATTCAACAGGAATAAAGAATCCTGTACGTCGTGTTTCTGACTGCTGGATGAAAGCCCGCTCCCCGGATGGCGCCCAGAATGTCTCCGATCTCGCTGTGATAGCTTACCCCGGCGGCGCGGACCACGTTCTCCTCTATCATGAGCGAACCGAAATCGTTGGCGCCGAAAAAGAGCGCTATCTGGGCCACCTTGAGCCCCATGGTTACCCACGATACCTGGAAATTTTGAAAATTATCAAGATATATCCGCGAGAGGACCAGGACCCTCAGGTACCCGGGAACGCCGCGCAGGAAGGTGTCCTCTCGTCCGGCGAAATCGGAAGAGCCTGACAGTTTGGTGTTTTTTGGCTGGAAGCACCAGGGGATGAACGCGGTAAACCCGCCTGTCTCATCCTGAAGCTCTCTCAGGAGCCTCAGGTGATTCAGGATGTGCTCGCTCTCCTCGATACTGCCGAACATCATCGTGGCCGTGGTGGGAAGCCCCAGGCCATGGGCCTTGCGCATGACATCGATCCATCCCGATGCGGATATCTTGTGCGGGCTTATCCTCCCCCTCACACGGTCGTCGAGAATTTCGGCGCCCCCGCCGGGAATGGAATCGAGGCCCGCATCGGCGAGCACCGCGAGTGTATCTTCAACAGACCTGTCTGCTTTGCGGGCGATGTGCAGGACCTCGGGAGGTGAAAATCCGTGTATGTTGATGTCGAAGTGCTCTTTGATAAACCGGAGCATCCCCGTGAAAAAGGCAAGGTCAAGACCCGGATGAAGCCCTCCCTGCAGAAGAATCTGGGTGGCGCCCAGCTCTTTCGCCTCCTTCACCTTGTCATAGAGCTCCTCATGGGAGAGAACGTATCCCCCCTTCGAGCCGGGTTTCTGGAAAAACGCACAGAAGGCACAGCCGGAAACACATTCGTTCGTGTAATTGATGTTCCTGTCTATGATGAAGGTTACCGTCCGGGGGTCAGTCCTGGCGAGACGGAGCTGGTGGGCTGCCCTCCCCAGATCGAAGAGAGAGGCTCCATCCCATAGCTTCTTCCACTCGGGGTCGGAAATTCTCTTCCCCGAAACAGCCCTGGAAAGGATCGCATCTATCAATTCCACACCTTCACCACGTTGTAGAGAGTATCCCTCTGCACCGGCGTTCTTCCCGCCTGTTTTATCAGGCCCACGATTTCCGACACCGCGAGCTCTTCCGATGTCTTCGCCCCCGCCGCGTGGGTGATTTTCTCCTCCACCACGGTGCCGTCGATGTCATCGACACCGAAAATGAGGGAGAGCTGGGCAATTTTTTCTCCCAGCATTATCCAGAATGCCTTGATGTGGTCGAAGTTGTCCAGGTAAATCCTTGCAATTGATAGGGTTTTCAGATCATCGATGCCCGATGTGAATCCCTTGGAGATTTCCGTGTTCTTCGGGTGAAACGCCAGGGGGATGAAGGCCTGGAACATGCCCGTTTTGTCCTGAGCCCGGCGCAAAAGCTCCAAATGGTGAACCCGGTGGGCAAAGTCCTCTACGTGACCGTAGAGCATAGTGGCGTTTGAATGCAGCCCCCGTTTGTGGGCGCTCTCCATGACGTGAAGCCACCGTTCACCGGAAATCTTCTCGGGACAGATCTTTTCTCTCACCGTGGGGGAAAATATTTCTGCTCCCCCGCCCGGAAGGCTGCCGAGGCCTGCATCGATGAGCCGTTCGAGAACCTCCCCTATGCCATAACCCGAAATCCGAGAAAAGTAATCTATCTCAACGGCCGTGAAACCCTGTATATGCATGGCCCGCGACACCTGCTTTATCGCCCTGAGCATTTCTATATATCTTTCAAAAGGCCAATCAGGATGAAGCCCCCCCACGAGGTGGATCTCCGTCGCTCCCTGTAAAACGGCCTCCTTCGTCCTGGCAACCACCTCATCGAGGGTCATCTCGTAGGCGAGGTCCTCCTCCCTGTTCTTGCTGAAAGCACAGAATTTGCACCTGTTCACACAGATATTCGTGGGGTTGATGTGCCTGTTGATGATGAAGTAGGAATTATTCCCGTTCTTTTTCTCGTTTGCCAGGGAGGCCATTTCCCCTATCGAAAAGATATCCTCTGACTGGAAGAGGTACAACGCATCGGACTCCGTTATCCTCTCTCCGGCACGTACCTTATCTGAGATCGCTTTCATCCTTGAATCCATCTATTCCACCTCTGAACATCAGTTCCTTCTCCCGCTCGTAGACTATTTTCTCGGGTTCCGCGGGAAGGAACACGTGGAAGATAACCCCCTCCCCCACCCTGTTGTCGAGGTTGATCAGCCCGCCGTGCCTGGTCACGATCGTGTGCACGATCGGCAGGCCGAGCCCCGTCCCTCCGGGCCTCGTGGTGAAGAAAGGGTTGAAAATATTTCCCGTCACCTCCGGGGGGATGCCGCCACCGGTATCCGAAATCACGATCTCAACTCCCGGGAAGGGATCGTTTATCCTGTTGGTTTTAACCGTTAAGATCCCTCCGCTCTCCATTGCGAGCTCGGCATTTGAGATGATATTCCAGACCACCTGACGGATCTGGTCCGGGTCGACATTTATCGTGTCGACATCGCCTGAAAAAGATGTCCTCACCTCTATGGAGTTTTCCTCGAACTCCTCACGGAAAAGGGCGAGCACTTCCCTGATAAGAGAATGCATCTCGACGGATTCAAAGGTGGGCCTCTTCTCCACCCTGCTGAAATAGAGGGTCTCGTTCAATATCCTCTCCAGCCTGTTGACCTCCTTGACGATCACCCTGGCGTAGTTCACGATTGACTTCGGGTCAATGTCGACCTTTTCCAGCCGGATCTTCTTCAGCATACGCGAGGCAAAACCACCCACAACCGTCAGCGGGTTTTTGATCTCGTGTGCAAGCTGGGCAGCCATCTCACCGAGGGCAGCGAGCTTTTCACTCTGAATCAGCCTGTCCTGCGTGCTCTGAAGGGCGCTCAGCGCCTTCTCCAGGTTCTCGTAGAGCTCTGAGTTCTCCAGCGAAAGCCCCGCTTCCGAGGCAAACATGGTCAGCAGGTGGATATCCTCCTCCGTGAGCTCCCGCTCCCTGAACATGTTGTCAACGTAAACCGCCCCCCGTACCGTCCCCTTTACCAGCATGGGAACCACGACAAAGGAGTCTGCATGAAGGGAGCAGAAGCTGTCCGGGAATTTCAGCACTCTCTTGCACCCCTCCGTGGAGGTTGCCGCTTTTCCCTCGCAAACAGCCTTCGCTATCACGCATTCGTCATTCCAGGAGAGGGGGATGCGGTAATCGGCAACCTGCTTCCAGAACTTCTCCTGAAGCCTGCCGAGCTGCTCGCTTTTGGCCCCCGCGTCTTCCACCTTCTTGTAGAGTTTTCTCAGCTCGTTCGCGTCCTTTTTCGTAACCGGGCCGAAAGCCATTTTCGGCACGAGGAGCTTTCCGTCGGCGGAGATCTGAAAGAGGATCGCCCGGGAATAGTTCAAGCCTCCGGGGGAAGTGAGGGAATCGAGCATGACTCTGAGCAACTTTTCCGTCTTTATGGTTGACATGAGTGTTCGGGCCACGTCGTAGAGGGTCTGGAGGCGTTTCACTTTAAACTGGTTCTCCCTGGCAAGGTCCGCTGCCTCTTTGTACATCTTCACATTTTCCAGGACGTTTGCCAGGAGGGTAGAAATGGTCTGAACGAGATTGAGGCACTCGTGATCGAAGGTGGTTTCTCCCTCGCCGAACCGGTAATAGAGTATGACCCCCAGAGGTTTGCCTTTCGAAACAATCGGGACACCCAGAAAAGACGAGACCCCTTTGCTCTTCAGCTCACGGTAGTAGTGAGAGTCTTCAAGAGAATTTATGAGCAGGGGTCTCTTTTCCCGCAGAATGTAGGTGGCGATCTTCCTGCCGACCTGCCTCGGTTCTCTCGCCAGCCCCCTCTGGACGAAACCTTCCTCGGCCTGAAGTTCCCATGACTTTTTTGCGTGATTGTACAGCCTGAGGGAACATCCGTCTGCCTCGACTATCCTCGTCGTCGTCCGCGTCACGTAGTTAACAATATCGCTGAGCCTGAAGGAAGAGGTTATGGCGCGCGATATCTCGTTGAGCGTGAGCAGGTCGGAGACCCTCTTGCGGGCATCCCGGTAAAGCCGTGAATTCCTGATGGCGCCGGCAACCTCCATTGAGGCTACCCTGATGATATCCTTTTCCCTTGCGCTAAAATCCCTCTTCTTCCGTGAAGAGAAATTCATCGCGCCGTACAGGTACACGTCGTCCTTCACGGGAACCGAATATATGGAAACAAAATCCCTTGTTTCCGACGGAACCACCGAGACTCCCGGGGGGGTATTTTGCAGGTCTTCGACGAACAGAGGCTGCCTCTTCCACGCTGCCATGCCGGAAACCCCCTCGCCCAGCCTTACCTTGAAATCCTGGTGGAGACAGTCTTCAACGGATATGGTCGAGGATACCCACGGCTCGAGATAGAGGGAGTGGGCCGGGAGCTTGTAAATACAGACACAATCGACCGCGAACTCCCGTGACAGGATGTCGCATATGAACTTCAGCCTGTTTTCAACCTGTATGTTTGAATTCGATACCTCGACGATCCTGGAAACTATCTCAATGGAAGAACTTCCGTGCTTATTCATAAGTGTGGACACCCCTCTTTTCGAGGGCCTTTTTGTAGAGCTCAACGTACTTCGATGCGGAAACGTCCCACGAGAAGTCCAGCTCCATTCCCCGTACCATCATTTCCTTCCATTCCTCTTTTTTATGATACCAAGAAAGGGCCCTGACAATGGCACCAAAAAGATGGGTTGCGCGGTAACGGGAGAACTTGAAACCCGTTCCCCTCTCCGGGTCCTCATCGACATCTACGACCGTATCGGCAAGCCCCCCCGTATTCCTCACAACGGGAACCGTCCCATACTTGAGGCTGTAGATCTGGTTGAGGCCACAGGGCTCATACAGCGATGGCATCAAAAACATATCGGCTCCCGCCTCTATCTTGTGGGCGATAGCATCATCGTAGGCAATCTTCACGCCGAATTTGGAAGGGTATCTTGCGGCCATCTCCAGGAAGAAATCCTCGTACTTCCTCTCCCCCGTCCCCAGTATGACGAACTTCACATCGAGACCTGCAAGCTCGCTTCCTATCTCGTAGAGGATGTCAAAACCCTTCTGGGCCACGAGGCGCGAAATTATCCCGATCACCGGGGTTTCCACATCGGAGACAGCGAAGCCGTATTCCTGCAGGAGGTCCTTTTTGCATTCAACCTTCCCCGACAGATCATCTCTGGTGTAATTTGCCCGTATGTATCCGTCCGACTCAGGGCTCCAGATTTCATAATCGACTCCGTTGAGAATCCCGAAGAGGTTTTCCCTCTCCCCGTAGAGCACACCATCGAGGCCGAAGCCGAATTCGGCCGTCTGAATTTCCTTTGCGTAGGTCTCGCTCACCGTATTGAGCACATCGGAAAAAACGAGCCCCCCCTTCAGGAAGTTCATCTTTCCGTAAAACTCCAGGGCTCTCGGGGTAAACATCTCCCACCCCAGACCGGTCAGGGGCATGTCGTGGCTCCAGAAGAGGCCCTGATACCCCAGGTTGTGTATCGTAAAGACAGATGCCGTTTCCGCAAAGATGTCGAAGCCGCTGTAGAGGGTCCTCAGGTAGACGGGGATGAGGGCGGTCTGCCAGTCGTTGGAGTGTATGATATCGAACCGGGTTCCCCGGCTGACGATAAACTCGAAAACGGCCCTCGTAAAAAAGATGAACCGCTCGGCATTGTCGACGTAATCCCCGTCCTTTGTGGCATACAGATACTCCCTGTTGAAATACCTTTCGTTTTCAATAAAATAACAGCTCAACCCGCCGCCCAGGACGGTAGAGAGAATACCGCCCTCCTCCGCCCTGTTGCCGATCGGCACCCTGATCTTCACGCCGGTGTTTTCGAGCGAATATCGCTCCCCGGTCACCGACCGGTACTTCGGGAGAATGCAGGCGACTTCCAGGCCCTTTTTCATGAGCATCTTCGGCAGGGTTCCTGTTACGTCCGCAAGACCCCCCGTTTTCGCAAAAGGCACCATTTCCGAAGATACGACAAGCACTTTCATATCACTACCTTGGCGAAAAAAATATCATGAAGATGATTCTCTCAGGTACCGGGCCGCCTCTTCCGGGGGGGTTGGGTTGATATAGAATCCGGACCCGAATTCGAAACCCGCTATCTTCGTCAGTTTCGGGATAATTTCCAGATGCCAGTGATAATGCTCGATCTCACCCACGTTGAATGGAGACGCGTGGATCACGAAATTGAAGGGCGGGTTTGAGAGGACGGCGTTCAATCGCCTGAGTGTAAGGAGGACCAACTCGGCAAAGGAGGAAAGCTCAGCGTTATCGGTTGTCTCGAACACGGCGCTGTGCTTTTTCGGAATTATCCAGGTTTCAAAGGGAAACCTCGGCGCATAGGGGGCAACGGAAACGAAGTCCGCATTCTCGTCGATGATCCGCTCCTTTGCTGAAAGTTCCTGGTCAACGATATCGCAGTATACGCAGCGGTCTCGAAAACGGAAATAGTTGTATCCACCGACTATCTCCTCTGAAACCCTTTTCGGTACGATGGGGAGTGCGATCAACTGGGAATGGCTGTGCTCGAGGGACGCGCCTGCTTCCTCTCCGTGATTTTTAAAGACCAGGACGTATTTGAAGCGTAAATCCTTCTTCAGGTCCAAAACCCGCTCCCTGTATGCGATAACAACGTTTTCAATTTCCTTCGTGTCAAAATCGAATATGTCCTTTTCATGGTCGGGCGTCTCGAGTATGACCTCATGAGCCCCGATTCCGTTCATCCTGTCGTATATCCCCTCTGCGCCCTTTCCCTGGTCGCCCTCTATCATGAGGGCAGGAAACTTATTGGGCACCACCCGTATATTCCAGCCGGGGCGGTTCGGGAGAGATCCATCTTCCCTGATTGCATACACTTCGAGTGGGGTCATCTTTTCGTTACCGGGACAGAGGGGGCACAACCCGCCCTTTCTCTTCGCGTCATCCCTGGCAAAATCGTGAGGCCGCTTTGCCCTTTCCGTAGAGATAATGACCCACCTGCCCGTAATGGGGTCTTTTCGCAGCTCAGGCATTATTACCTCCGGCTGGCGTCTATTGCTGGATTATTCTCTTTCCTCTTCTTCTGAATCGACCTTGCAGTCATAACACATGGTGGTGACGGGTCTCGCCATGAGACGTTTCGCTGAAATACTCCCCCCGCAATCCTCGCACACCCCGTATGTCCCGTCATCGATCCTCTTCAGCGCTTCCTGTATTTTCACTATCAGCTTTCTCTCCCTGTCCCTGATCCTGAGCATGAAATTTCTGTCCGACTCGAGCAGTGCCCTGTCCGTCGGGTCGGGAAAAGGGGCATTATCGCCCGTCATATC
>WVXK01000078.1:43816-44051 GCA_011773515.1 Deltaproteobacteria bacterium | reverse complement strand
ATTTTTTCCTGCCTCATCGCATCCTCGCTACCTAACTTAACATATCATTATACTATCCCTTTATCGTTTCAAGAAAAACATAAATGTGCATCGACCCGTCAGCCGAATCTCCCCGGGTCCGCAATAAAGGGCCGGACCCCGCAGCTCCGGCGGCAATATCCCACAGGTCATCCACAGAGAAAGCCGAAAAGACGTTCTGGTGCAAAACGTTTTACTCGACAATGGTTATTCTGGG
>WVXK01000078.1:29161-43772 GCA_011773515.1 Deltaproteobacteria bacterium | reverse complement strand
GTTTCCTCCGTGAGGACCTGATCTCTGGGCCCGCAGGCAACCAGGCTCCCGGATTTCAGGATGAAAACGGACCTGCTGTAACGGGCCGTGAGGTTCGCATCGTGTGACGAGACGATTACGGTTTTCCCCCCCTGCGCCAGCTGTGTGAGTATGCCGAATATCTTCACCGTGGTTCTCATGTCCAGGTGAGCCGCAGGCTCGTCAAGGACCATCAGCTCTCCATCCTGCGCAATTGCCCGGGCAAGAAACACCCGCTGTTTCTCCCCCGCCGAGAGCTCCTGCAGGTACCGGTTCCGGAAGGAGGCGATTTCCATCATTTCCATCGCTTTTTCCACCATCTCACGGTCATCGGAGCGGAAGGAGCCGAAGAAACCCCGGTGGGGGAACCTCCCGAGGGAGACGAAGTCAAAAACGGTGAGCGGGAAGTCCGCAGGCACCTCGTCCCCGCCGTAGGAAACCAGAGCGGCCCGCTCCCTTTTCCCGAGGGAAAAGATATTCCTGCCGCTTACCTCCACGTCGCCGGACGACGGCGTGAGTATGCCGCAGATAATTTTAAGGAGCGTCGACTTTCCCGACCCGTTCTCCCCGAGGACGAAGGCCATGTCCCTTTTGTTTACGGCCAAGTTCAGGCCGAAAAAGAGGGGACGCGCCCCGTAGCTGAACGCCACGTTTTTGAGGGAGAACATCGCCTCGCCCATCAGATCCTCCTCCGGAGGATATAGATGAAGAAGGGAGCACCGAAGAGGGCTGTAATCGCGCCGATAGGCATCGCTCCCGCAGCGAGGACCGACCTGGCGATGACATCGGAAACGATGAGGAAAGCGCCACCCAGGAGAAAACTCCCGCAGATGACCCACCCGTGGAGCGATCCCGTAAATTTCCTGACCACGTGGGGTATGATCAGTCCCACGAATCCGATGAGGCCCGAAATGGAAACGACGGCCCCCGTTTGAAACGACACTACCACAAACAGGATCGTCTTGAACCTTTCGACCTCGAGGCCGCTCTGCAGGGCAGTTTCATCGCCCAGAAGCATAAGGTCCAGCCCCCGGGCCATGAGCAGCAAAACGCACGTCGAGACCAGAACGAGCGGGAAAAGGAGCCGAACGCTGCCGGGCGTGGCGTTGGAAAGGTCTCCCATGAGCCAGAACAGCGCACCGGGGATCCTGCCCGGAGGTATGACGGATATCAGCAGGAGAATAATGGCATTCATGAAAGCCGCCACGATTACCCCCGTCAGGATGAGCCTTCCCCTTGACCTCTTCCCGGCGACACCGGCCAGCGCGTAAACGGCAAAAGCCGAAATCGCCGCTCCCAGAAATGCGAAAAGGGGGAGGAAAACACCCCCCGACACGTTCCGGGAAACCATGAAGGAGAGAACCGCACCGACGGCGGCGCCCCCCGATACTCCCAGAATATACGGGTCGGCAAGAGGGTTTCCCAGCACCGTCTGGAATATGGAACCGCACACGGCGAGAGAGCCGCCGGCCAGAAGGGCGAGAATCATCCTCGGTATCCTGAGTTCGAGAACCACCCGTGCTCCCGGGGTCTCGCCCTTTCCGAGGGTAAGAAAGGAGACGATCCCGTTGAGCACCTCACGGGTGCCGACCCGGTAGGGACCAACGAAAAGATAGAGCACCGAGGCAGAGATAAATATGCCCAGGGAGACGAGAAAAAAGATCTTCTGATTCTTGTTCCACATCACCTGGTCCTGTCCAAGATCTCCTCAATTTCACGCATACCCTGAAACAGGCGCGGCCCCGGCCTCGTATAGATATCGGGATCAACGGCGATGATTTGGATCCGCCCCCTTCCCGCTATGTCCCTTATCCTCTTGAGCTGGCCGTCACCCACCTCCCCACCCATCGAGGTTACCGCGAAGATTATATCCGGAGAGAGGGAGAGAATGATCTCAACACCGAGGCGCGGATAGGATATGTCAAAATCCTCGACCACGTTTATTCCCCCGGAAAAAAGGATCATCTCGTTGATAAAGGTGTCCTTCCCGGCAGCGATCATGGGGCTCCGGGAGACGAGAAAGAGAACACGGGGCCCTCCCCCACTTTCCCTTCTCCTGCGCAGCATAAACTCCCCCCTGATAGACTCGATCTTCCCAAACACATCGATGGATCCGCCGGTAAGACATGCGATCTTTTCCATAGAGTCGATAATTTCCTCTATATTCCGTGGATTTATCACAAAGCTGGGTATCGAGGCCGCCTCGAGAAAATCGACAACCCGTCGCGGATTGCCATCTTTCGTTGCGATGATCAGGTCCGGCTCCAGGGAGATAATCTTCTCGACGTCCACGTCACTTATGCCCCCCACCTTCTCAATCTTTTTCGCTTCCTCGGGGTAATTGCAGAACCTCGTTACACCCTTGAGGAGCCCCTGCGCCTTCACGAAAAAGAGGATCTCCGTGATATTCGGGGCAAGAGAGACGATGCGGTAGTAGTTGCCGCAGCGAAACGTCCTGCCGCGAACGTCCACAACGTGTGTATCCCCCCCGGCGTAAGCGACACCGGCAAAGAGACAAAGAGACAAGACGTTGAACCAGGAAATGTATTTTAGCCCTGTCATAGAGCGGCAACCGCCAATAGTGCCCCACATTCCGTCAATGATCCTTCCAGGCGAAGAAGACCCGCAGCAAGCGGTCCGCGCAGGATGGGGACGATTTTTTATTCTAAATCATAGTTTTGGCCATTGCGCCATGTCAACCCGGCGCCACGCCCTTTACAGGGCTGCGGAAAAAGGGTAAACTTACTAAATCAATTTTTCCGGCAAGGGAATGTCTCCAAAAAAGAAGAGGTTCCTCGTACAGTTTCTGCTCAACCTGGCAGCATCGGTATTTATCGGAATATCGGTTTACGGGATCATCATCTACTGGGATCAGCCCAAGAGCGTGTCCCCTCTTATGTCTGTCGGGCTGGGCCTCCTTGCCCTTTTGTGTGTCTTTCTCATCATGTATCTGGGTTCTACGCTGGACAAACTCGACGCCATTATCTCCCAGGATAAAGAAGAGAACAATTAACAGGGCGTCGAAAAACGCGGGAGCAACCAGTCCCCCCCGGGGGTGCTTGTCGATACGTCCCCGGGATTTTTGGCCAGACCAGGTCAGAAATTCATGTGTTCGATGAATTTTTGAGAAAAGCGACTGTTGCCGCCCAGGTGCATCACAGACACCTTTTCGACAAAATCCTTCGCCCTTTTCATGCCCTCCTCCTCCACCAGGGAGAGATAGGCGCCCTTCAGGGAGGTGTTTCCCGCCTTGATGACCTTTTCCCGGAACTCGGGCGGAAAAATTCCCGCCCTGATCAGGTCATGCTCCTCCGTTTCTTTCCCGAAAGCCCCCGACACATAAACCCTTTCCACATCGATGGGATCAAGGCCAAGCTCCTCGAGGGCGGTCTCGAGGGCTGCCCGTATCGCCCCTTTCGCTACCTGGAAGTTCCTCACGTCACGCTGGCCCAGGTACACGGGTCTGCCTCCCCTTCCGGGTATATACAGGACAAAGGCCCCTTCCCCGTCGATTTCGGCGAGCCGCCAGACCAGGGACTGCGGGGCTATCCCCCGTGCCTCGGCGGGAGACAGCAGCCTCCCGTCGGGGGTGAGGAGCTCAAGGGAGAGAAGGAGTGATACGAGCGATACGATGCCGCTTCCCGATATGCCATCGGGTTCCCCCTCCCCGACGACGTTGAGCAGGAGCTCTTTGTCGAAGGAACACCCCGTTACGGCCCCCGCAACGGCGAGTTTCCCGCACTTCATCTCGGCCCCTTCAAAAGCCCCGCCGCTGGGAGCGGAGGCGGCAATCCATCTCTTGCCCTTTCGAAGGAGGACCTCGGTGTTGGTCCCGATATCGATGAGTAGAGCCGGTGCCCCGATCTCGTCCAGGGAGAGGGAAATGACTCCGGCCACGAGGTCTCCCCCGATGAATGCCCCCGGTGCGGGATAGATGAGGACACACCCCTTTTCGCTCATCGACAGGGGGATGGAGTCGGAAAGCAACAGGGTATCGGTGAGGGGTGGGCTGAAAGGGAACGCCGAGAGGCCCTTCAGTGACTTCCCCAGGAGGGAGTGAACGATGAATACATTCCCCGACAGGGCGCAGGCAACGACATTTTCCCCCGCCGCACCCGCCCGGGCTATAAGGCCTGCTGTTGCCCTGTCGATGCTCGCGATGAGGGCCTTCCTGAGGTTTTCCCTGTTCCCGTCGCTTTTGACACCGTATGAGATTCTCGAGATGATATCCGTTCCGGCACTGGCCTGGCGGTTCATCTCCCGCGCCTCTCCCTTCACCGTTCCCTCTTTCAGGTCCACGAGGATGGCCTCTATCGTCGTTGTCCCCGCATCCACGGCCACCCCCAGAACGGGGTCCGGAACTTTCCCCAGAAATACCCTTTGCTCTCCGGCCTTGAAAACGTAATTCCCCTCCTCGATCGACTGGAGGGTAAAGGAAGGCCTTTCAAAACCGGGATCTGCGGTCCAGCCGGCAGGGATCGGCAAGCCCTCGGTCAAGACCTCGATCTCCAGGTCTTCACCGATTGTCGTCCTGCAGGCCAGTCGAAGCCCGGCCCCGGTTCCCTCATCACCCAGGATCCTCTTTTCCACCTCCCCGGGATCGCCGGCACCCCGGAGGATTTTGACGAGACACCGCCCGCAAAACCCCCTCCCGGAGCAGAGGGTCTCGATGAACACACCGTTTTCAAGGAGCACGTCGGTGAGCGACATCCCCTCTCTCGCCTCAACTTCTCTTCCGCCGGGATAAATTTTGACTCTTACGGCCATTACCTGTTTCTTTCGACGATATACCGTGTGAGGGAGACCAGGGCTTTCTTGGCCTTCGAGGAGGGTATCCCTTTGAGATAGGTGACTGCCTTCTCAACGAAAAAACGGGCCCTTTCTCGCGAGTAATCGATCCCGCCATTGCCGATGACCGTATCAATGATCCCATCGAGAACTCTGGCGGTCTTTTCTCTTCTGAGAAGCCCGACTATTTTTGCCCGGTCTTTCCGGGAGCAGGTGGAAAGGGTGTGTATGAGGGGGAGGGTTACCTTTCCTTCGATGAGGTCCTGCCCTCTTTTCTTTCCCGTCTCCCCTTCGTAGCCGAGATAATCGATTATGTCGTCCATGAGCTGAAACGCTATCCCCGCGTTTTTCCCGTATTCATACAGGGATCTTCTCGTTTTCCCGTCGCCCCTGGCTATGACGGCGGCGGTTTCACTCGCCGCCGATATGAGGGAAGCCGTCTTGTTGAACACGATCTCGAGATAGGCCTCCTCCGAGATATCGGGGGATGAGCTGCTGGTCAACTGGAGTACCTCTCCCTCGGACAGCTGGACCAGGGTCCTGGAGAAGATCCCGAGAAGATCGAGATCCCCGTCCTTTACCATGATTTCCGAAGCCCTTGCGAAGAGAAAATCACCGACGAGGATGCTTATCTTGTTGCCGAACAGAGAGTTGGCGCTCTCCTTCCCCCTTCTCATCGGCGCGTTGTCGACGACGTCGTCGTGAAGCAGAGAGGCGGTATGCATGTACTCGGTTACACAGGCAAAATCGATCGCCCTCCGGCCGCGGTACCCGAGGGCGCGCGCGCACAAAAGGAGTATCGCGGGCCTGAACCGTTTTCCTCCGGATATGGTTATGTATTCTCCCACCAGGGGTACGAGGGCGGCATTTGAGGCAAGGTTGTCCATCAGGGCCTTTTCGACCCTTTCCATGTCGGATCCTATGTAGGCGTACGCATCGCGAACATTCATCTTCGTAAACTCTCAGAGATAGTATATGGCAAATACCACCACTGTCAATTGACCTCCTCCCGGCCCCCCGGCCTGAAACCTTTTCCGATCAGGTAAATTTCGAAGGACTCTTTCCGCGTCGCACCGGGCCGCAGCCGCGAAGCGGATTCGAAGAGCTTTTTCATCTCACGCAAGAGCTCCCCGGTATCGGGACCGTCGAAGACCTTCACGAGAAAATTCCCCCCCCGCCTGAGAACTTTGGCGGCAAACTCAAGGACACCCGCAACCAGGTCCACGGACCTTGCATGGTCAGTAAACTTGACTCCCGTCGTATTCGGAGCGGCATCGGAGATCACCGCGTCGACCTTTCCACCGGCGAGCTTGAGGACATACTCAGCACAGCCATCATCCATGACGTCACGGTTTAAGAACTGGAAGTTATCGCTCCGTATGGCGCAATCGTCGAGGATATCGATGCCGATAACCTTTCCCTTCGCGCCGACAGCTTCAAGCGCGACCTGGGACCAGCCTCCCGGACTGCACCCCACATCTACCAGCACGTCCCCCCTCTTGATTATTTTGGCTTTTGAATTTACCTGGATGAGTTTATAGGCCGCGCGGGAAAGGTACCCTTCACCCTTTGCTTTCCGGTAATAATGGTCTTTCCTCCTGTACTTGCTCACTTTCCCTCACACCCAATTTTCCTCCGGGCATCCGCAAAATCCCACTCCTCCCCGCGGTTGTGGCACCTTCTGCAATCTTTCTCCCCGGGGACAGTGAGCTCTTTGCCCGGATGTCCCTCGCCGGGACCGTGGCACTCCTCACACCCCACTCCCTCGAGTTCACTCCTTTTGTCCCCGAGGGGGCGATACCCCCCTTCCCCGAACCCGGTCGTGTGGCACACCAGGCAATCGGGGTTCATCTCCTCCCCCCTGGCGGCGAGGGTCCCAAAGGCCCGTGAATGGGCCCTCGACAACCACCGCCTGCTCCGCTCGGCGTGGCAATCTCTGCAGTAGGAAAATCCCCGGTACCCGCCATCACCCGGGAAATCATGCCGCAGGCTCCTGATTTTTTCCCTGTATGCAGAAAGGAGCGCTTCCATCTTTTCTTCCCCGGCTACGCCTTCGTCAAGGGATAACCTTTCAAAACGCACCCCTGCTTCCTTATCCCTGCTCACCATGTCGACATCTCGGCTTTCGGGGGGAAGAGAGTACGCCGGAGAGGGGGCGTTGGCCCCGGCCTTAGCCCGGAGCGTGACTTTCCCCACATACCTCCCCCGGTCAGGCAGGGAGAGGATGACACTCTTGCCCTCCACAACGGGGTTGCCCCGGGGCCCTGCGTGTGCGCTCAAAAAAACCGCGGGAGTGGCGAGGGACCGCGCGAGCAGCCTCTCTTTTCTCTCCGGCATGTGGCTGACAATGACGAAAAGATCAGCCTCCCCCCCCCTCTCTTTCCACAGATTTTCCAGCTCCTCCCGGGGCTCTCTCGCCTCTATGCCGGACCAGGTCCTGTACTCATCCTTTATGAATTCCTCGGCTATCACGCCCGTTACCAGAATATCGACGCCCGACTTCCTGATCTTCTTCGAACCCTTGAATATTCTTTCGCCCTGCCTGTAGAGGTTGAGCTGTACCGCCTCGATACCCACCACACGGCATAACGCGTCAAGCGTCCCGATCCCGACTTTGAGGTCGAGCTCACCGGGGACGAAGAGATCGTAACCCATCGCCTTCAAGCCTGCAAAAAAGGTCTCCCCTTTCAGGGTAAGGTGCGCAAGAGAAGTGTTTTTCTTCCGGTCGGGCGAGTAGAGCATATCTCCCCCATCGACGAGGAGGTAGCCGCCTCCCTTTTCCCTTTCCCGGTCCAGGACCGTTTTTCTCCTGGCGAGACCGCCAAGACGACCCTCCTTTCACCCGCAGGGGTAAAGCTCCCCCTGAACGCTCTGGGTAAAAAGGATGGTGAGATCCTGGCTCTTCCCGGCACAAACCTGAGAGAAAAGAAAGAGAGAAAGGGATATGAAAACAATGTTCAAACGTCTCATCCAAAAATCTCCGAAAGCTTTCTCACGTTGCGGACGGGAAGCAGTTCCACTCCATTCACGCTCTTGTGGGAGGACTCGTGCTGGGTGTCGGGCACAAGGATCCTCGAAAATCCCATCCTGACGGCCTCCCCGATCCTCTGGGCGGGTAGCTGAACACCCCTCACCTCGCCGCCCAGGCCGACCTCGCCAAATGCGGTCACGTTCTGCGGCACGGGAACCTCGAGGACCCCGGAGAGCAAGGCGAGCACAACGGCAAGATCCGACCCCGTCTCATCTATCTTGAACCCCCCTGCCACGTTCAGATAGATGTCTGCGTTGAACAGTTTCACCCCGCAATGCTTCTCGACGATGGTCGAAAGAATCTGGGACCGGGACAGGTCGAGCCCCACCACCACCCTTCGCGGCACGGGGAGGTAGGTTTTGGCAACCAGGGCCTGGACTTCGATCATTATCGTCCGTGAACCGTGGAGGGCGGGATACACCACCATGCCCGGAATCTCGCCATGATTCCGTCCCGAGAAGACTCCCGACGGGTCTGGTACCTCCTTCAGGCCATCCTCCTTCATCTCGAAAATGCCCACTTCCGATACGGAGCCGAACCTGTTTTTCACGGATCTGAGTATCCGGTACTGGTGGCCCTTGTCCCCCTCGAAATAGAGCACCACGTCGACCATGTGCTCCAGAAGCTTCGGTCCCGCTATCGCCCCTTCCTTGGTAACGTGCCCCACCAGGAGCAGGGGTATCCCCCGCACCTTCGCATGATTGATGAGGAGAGCCGATGACTCCCTGACCTGCGACACCGAGCCGGGAACCCCCTGGGCAAAATCGGTAAAAAGGGTCTGTATGGAATCTACCACCACCATCTTCGGGTTCAGCTTCTCCATGACGGCGGTGATCGCCTCGACGTTGGTCTCGGAGAGGAAGTAGAGGATATCCCCCCTGACGCGCAGCCTCTTCGCCCGCATCTTCACCTGCCTCTCCGACTCCTCGCCGGAGACGTAGAGGACGCTGTGCCCCTTTTCCTCGAGGGCCGATGATGCCTGGAGCAGGAGGGTCGACTTTCCGATTCCCGGGTCCCCCGCAACGAGGATGCAGGTACCCCGTACCAGGCCGCCTCCCAGGACCCTGTCGAACTCTTGAATGGTGGAATTGAGCCTATCGGCTTCCTCAACGGGTATGTTCGCCAGAGGAGCCGCTTTCCCCCCCGAGGCGCTTCTTCTCGGCTGGCTCTTTCCGGCCTTTACCGCATCAACCTCATGCAGGCTTCCCCACGTCTCACACTGCGGGCACCTGCCGAGCCAGCCAGGCGAAACGTACCCGCACTCAACGCACTCGAAATTTACTTTTCTTCTCGCCAAGCCCGATCCACCTCTCTTAACAGCTCCGGAATCGCCACGGTTCCCCCCGCGGTGATCCTCTTTATATCCTCATACTCGGGAACCGCCCGTTTCCATCCGTCGGGATACTCGATGACTTTTACGGCCACAGGACCATAGGAGGTCTTAATATTTTCGACAGACCTTTTGAGCTTTACCCTTCCCGCCTCGGTAATCCTGACACCCGTCGTCGGGGTGACCGAGAACAGCGCCGACAGGGCCCCGCCGATATTCTGCTCCCCCACGGTGGCGGTAAAGAGCCATCCCGGCCTGTTTTTCTTCATCTGAACCGGGGTTACGTAGAAGTCGAGCGCTCCCATCTCGAACATCCTCTCCATGAGGATCTCCACGTGCTGGGGATTCATATCATCGACGTTCGTTTCCATGATAACGGCCCGGTCTCCTGACGGGGAGAACAGCGCCTCTCCCCGGATTACGCGAAGAACGTTCGGCCTTTCCGGTATTACCATGCGGCCGATCCCGTATCCCGTGCCGGTAACGGTGAAGGATGGCGCCGGTTGAAACTTCGCTCCTGCAGAAACGATGAGCGCCGCGCCCGTCGGCGTAACAGCCTCCCCCTGAAACTCGGCCTCCCGCAACACCGCCCCCGTCCCCTTCAACAGTTCAAGCGTGGCGGGAGCAGGGACAGGGTAAGTTCCGTGATCCGTTTTAATGGACCCCCGCCCCGGCGGCAGATCCGAGCAGTAGACGAGATCGGGTTTCAAAAGGTTAAGGTAAGAGAAAAAGGTGGCGATATCCACGATCGAGTCTACCGCACCGACCTCATGAAAATGCACTTCCCCGGGGGAAACTCCGTGGATGACCGATTCCGCATGTGCAAGGCGCCTGAACGCCTCGATGGAGCCGGCAACCACCTCCTCCGGGAGCTTCGAATCCTCGAAGAGGGATCTGATGACCTCCAGGTTTCGGGGGACCGCGTCCCGGGAGCTCGTGGTTACTTGGAAGCCCTTTCCCGAAATCCCCGAAGAGGTTCTATCGACGACATCGACACTGACGCCCCGGAGGCCAAGATCCCGTGCCACCTGCGCACCCACATCCTCGCGTCCCGAAAGGTCGGCAAGGGCCGCGCAGGCCATGTCGCCGCTTATGCCGGAGAAACAGTCGAAGAAGAGGATACTCTTTCCCGAGTATATTCTATTCAATGGTAATCCAGCCACGCTCCCTGATGGAGTTTAAAAATTCGACCACATCACCCTTCATCTCTTCCGAGTCGACCTCGAAGATCTCTGCAATTTCTTTCACGATAGTATCCACCGCGGCAATCCCGTTTATCCTGAGCCATATTTCCGCTCCCACCAGGTTGAGCTGGTGGATCGAATTTCCGGCCATGAGAGTGAGCACGCCGATATCCTCGTAATCTCCCCCTCTTTTCGCCTCCTCTCTTGCATTCTCGTACAAACCCTTCTCCAGCCGCCAGTTTACTTCAGGATTTCGCTTCGGCTTCATTGTTCCTCCCCTCCCTGTTATTCAGGAGCGTGGAAAAGTAGGCGGCGCCGAAACCGTTGTCGATGTTTACCACGACGACGCCGGGAGCGCACGAATTCAGCATTCCCAGGAGGGCGGTTATCCCCCCGAAGGACGCCCCGTATCCGACGCTGGTTGGCACGGCGATGACCGGTTTTCCCGAAACACCCCCGACGACCGAGGCGAGCGCCCCTTCCATGCCCGCAACCACGATAATGATACCGGCCCTGTCTATAGCGTTTTTATTGTAAAACAACCGGTGGATTCCCGCGACACCCACGTCGTATACCCTGTCGACCCTGTTTCCGAAAAACTCAGCTGTAATGGCTGCTTCCTCCGCAACGGCCATATCAGAAGTGCCGGCAGAAACGACGAGGATGGGGGCTGCATCGTCCCGCACCTCGACGCCGGTCCCGATGGTGACCACACGTCCCTCTTTCCGGTACCGCGCCCCGTCCATTCCCCGCTCTATCAGCAAGCCCTTATCCTCAGAAACCCTCGTTACGAGTACTTTTCCGCTCTTTTCAAAAATTTTTTTCGCAATGGCCATGATCTGGTCCGCCGTCTTTCCCTCACCGTACACGACCTCGGGGATACCTGCCCGCAATTCCCGGTGGTGGTCGATGGTGGCAAAGTCGATGCTCTCGTAGACGAAGAGACGCATTCTCTCAACGGCGTCCCGTGCAGTCAAGCTGCCCTTCGTGTACCCGTCGAGAATCTTTTCAATCTCCTTCTCGATCCCCTTCATCGACCCTCCTGATTCTCACGAGATCTATCGTTTTCTCCGAGGTTCCAACGACCTTTATCTCGATACCTTCATCCTGGATAATTTCTCCCGGACGTGGAATACATCCGCATTTATCCATTATATATCCGGAAATGGTTTGAAAGTCTCCTCTTGTGAATTCCACACGAAGGAGGCCTTCGACCACGTCGATGGGGGCTTTCCCCGACACCACGTAAACGCCCTCGGCCTCCTTGCGGGAATAGAACTTGGATTTGTCGAACTCGTCCTCTATCTCACCCACCACCTCTTCGAGTATATCTTCAATGGTGATGATACCGGTCACACCGCCATGTTCGTCCACCACGATGCCCAGGGGCATGCTCTCTTTCTTGAGAAGTTCCAGCAATTCGTCGATGGGAGCAGACTCGGGCACAAACAGGGCCTTCCGCATGATGGACGAAACGGGTTGATCGATGGATTCGACGGTGAACGCGTCGAGTATATTGATGAAACCCATGACGTTGTCGGTCCTGCCGCTGAAAACCGGGTACCGTGAAAATCCCCTGACCGATGCGACCTTGACGGCTTCCCTGATCGGCCTGTCTTCCCTGAATACTATGACATCGATGAGCGGGACCATGACGTCTTTCACTTTCTTTTCCGAGTATTCGAAAACCCTCCCGACCATCTTCTGTTCCAGTTCCTCAACATCCTCACCCCTTTTGTACTTGGTGGCCATATGAATCAGTTCCTCCCTCGTCACCCCCAGCTTCGCCGGTACGTCCACTTTGAAAACCCTGAGAAAAACCTCAGATAAGGATGATACGAGTGCAACAACGGGAGCAAATATATAGCTGAAAAAGTGAAGAAAGTATATGGCAAAGGGAGCCAGTCTTCGGGCGTGAGCCTGAAATATCGATTTCGGCAATATCTCTCCGAAGATCGAAACGAGAGGGACCAAAAGTGCAACCGACAGGATCTCACCATATTTTCCGAACCTGGATATGAAAAACGTAGTCACAAGAATCGTGTTCGCCACGACGGCCATATCCGTGCCTGTCAGGGAGGTCGCAAAGACCTTTTCCGGTTTTTCCAGTTTGTCCAGGGCTAACCGGGCATAGCGCTTCCCCTTTCCCGCCTCGTCCTTCAAAAAAGACCGGTCCACGGATATTATTGCGATCTCCGACCCGGTGAAGAGCCCTTCGATAAAGAGGAACAGTATTATCAGGGCGATACTCTCAAACCCCATCATCCCCTCCCTCTGCTTGCATCTTCAGGACTTTCACGTCGAGGATTCGTATTCCCTTGAGCTTTTCGACAGTGAATTCAATATCGCCGTAGAATACCTTCTCCCCCCGTTTGGGCAGGTATCCGAACAGGTGGAGGATAAAGCCGGCGATGGTTTCAAACTCTTCATCTTCGATCTCCGTGCTGAAAATCTGATTGAACTTATCGATTGCCATCTTGCCGCTGATGACCTTCGTCATCTCATCGATATTCCGTAATTCGTCTTCTTCCCTGTCGTATTCGTCCCGTATTTCTCCGAACAGCTCCTCGAGGATATCCTCCATCGTCGCGATTCCCGAAACGTCACCGAACTCATCGATGATGACGGACATGTGAGTCTTCCTTTTTCTCAGGTCGCTCAAAAGATCGGAAAGTCTCTTCGTCTCGGGGACGAAATAGGGCTCGCGCAGATACTGGTGCCAGTCCACATCCGTTGTCTGGTCTTCGGCGTGTTCCAGAATCTCCTTGAAATAGAGAATTCCGATGATGTTGTTTCTCTCGTCCCTGTATACCGGTATCCGTGAGTGGCGGTATAACTTTATCTGAGAAACGACATCGACGAATCGTGCCGACGACTCGATCATGAACACGTCGTTGACCGGTGTCATAACTTCGTATGCAGTCTTGTCTCCGAGATCGAATATATTGTGTATCAGGGACGATTCCGTGTGGTCCAGCTCGCCAATTTTCTCTCCCTCGTCAACGAGGGTCCTGAACTTGCTCTCGGAAAAATAGAGAAGGTCTTCCGATTCTTTGAACCCGAAGAGGAAGAGAAACCCCCCTGCTATTTTCTCAACGAGATATCGAAAGGGGCCGATGATCCTCATAAAATACTTGAGGGGGAAGGAGGCAAATTTCACGTATTTGGATGAATGGGCAAAGGCGATGCTCTTGGGGATGAGGTCGCCGAATATCAAGATGGCGAATGTCGATATGATGAGCGAGTATATTTCACTGCCCGTGTAAAGGGCCCGGGTAAACAGACCGGTGATAATCGATGAGATTGCAATGTTCGCTATCTCGCCCCCGATCAGGATTGTGATGATGAGGCGCCGCGGATCAGCCCGCAGATATGAGATCCGGGAATAATGGGACGGGCCCGTTTCCTTAATTATGTTCAACTCCGGCACGGAGACGGAAAAAAAGGCCGTCTCCGAGGCAGAGAAAAAGGCCGACATGGCAAAAAGAATGAGAAGAAAAAAGAGCTCGTTCAATGATCCTGGTTCCCCTTCGCGGCAAAATGTTCGAAAAAGGGCCTGGCACGTCGAGTCAACTTCACCTCGCCACCTCGTTTTTTCACGTGGATCCCCTTTCGTCTCTCGATCCGCCCTATCCGGTAGAGCTTGTTTTTTCCGGGCCACTTCTCAAGTGCTTTCTCTCTCTCCGGGCTTACCGTGAAAAGGAGATGATAATCCTCGCCCCCGAAGAGGGCAGCGTCCTCCCATGGGTGGCCCAGGCGAAGGCAGAGCGTTTTCACCCCTTCGGGCACCGGCACTTCCGACAGGTCGATCGTGGCGCCCGCCCCCGTATATTCCAGCACGTGTCCGAGGTCGACGAATATGCCGTCGCTGGTGTCGATCATGGCGTTGGCCAGGCCCCGGTCGCCAAGAAAGCAGCCAAGATCGATGTCCACGCGGGGCCTCAGATGCCGGGATACGGCCATCCTTTCGGCCCGGGAGCCACCCCTTCCGCGCCCTGCGCCCCTTTGAAGCAGTGACATGCCCAGGTGTGACAGCCCGGGGATTCCCGATATGTAGATGTGGTCCCCGACCTTTGCTCCTTTCCTCGTGACAGGCGTTTTGCCGACAACGCCAAGCAGGGTAACGGAGATCACGCACTTTTCCGCCCTGACCGTGTCTCCCCCGCCAAGCGCAACGCCGTACCTTCTGAGGACCCTTTTCAGCCCCCGCGCGAAAGCCCGCACAAAAGGAGCCTCAACAGACTTCGGCAAACCAAGGGC
>WVXK01000078.1:25056-29078 GCA_011773515.1 Deltaproteobacteria bacterium | reverse complement strand
GCAGAGTCATCGCCCGGCCCTATTTCAAACGCGGGGGATGGGGGAGTATTTTTCAAAAAAATCTCTTTGATTATCTCCCTTTCGCTTATTTTCCCCGGAGGGTCTTCGCCCCTGTCTGAACCCATCCAGACTCACTCCCTCAGCCTGATTTTTTCCGGGCCACCTGTTTCGCCCGGGGCCCCTTCGCTTTTCCCGGCCCCTTTCTCCCCTTCCTGAAGGGGTCCCGCTTCAGCGCTACCTTGAGCACTTCATCCATGTTCGTAACCAATTCAAAGTGAAGCTTCTTCCTGATGTACGGTGGCAGGTCGTTTAAATCCTTGCTGTTCTGATCCGGGAGGACGACGATTTTCATCCCGGCCCTCTGCGCCGCGAGGGATTTCTCCTTGAGGCCCCCAACGGGAAGAACCCTCCCCTTGAGGGTTATCTCCCCCGTCATCGCCACATCCTTCCTCACCGGTATTCCTGCCAGGACCGAGACAAGGGCCGTTGCGATCGTGATCCCCGCCGATGGTCCATCTTTCGGGATAGCGCCTGCAGGAACGTGTATGTGCATATCCTTCGTGGAAGGAAAGTCCTCTTTGATCCCGAGTGCCGATGCCCTGGACCGCGCATAGGTAACGGCCGCCTGCGCCGACTCTTTCATGATGTCACCGAGGTGGCCCGTAATGGCTATCTGTCCTTTTCCCTTCACCAGGGAGACCTCTATGAAAAGCAGGTCCCCTCCCGCCATGGTCCAGGCAAGACCCGTGGCAACGCCGACCTGGTCCACTTCCGACTCGCTCTCCGGGATAAACTTGGGCGGGCCGAGGTAGCGGTGGATGACGTTTGCACCTATCTTGAAAGGGGCTTTCTCCCCCTCGGCTATCCTCCGTGCCACTTTCCTGCACACATTCGCTATTTCCCTCTCCAGGTTTCGAAGGCCCGCCTCCTTCGTATACTGATTGATCATGCCAAGGAGGGCGCCATCGGTGAATTGAACGTCTTTTCCCTTTATGCCGTTTTCCTCTATCTGCCGCGGAACGAGGTATTTCCTTGCTATCTCCAGCTTTTCTATATCCGTGTATCCGGGAATGGTGATAACCTCCATCCTGTCCTTGAGCGCCGGCGGGATGGGATCGACGAGATTCGCCGTCGTGATGAACATCACCTTTGAAAGATCATAGGCAAGGTTGAGGTAGTGGTCAGAGAACATGAAGTTCTGTTCGGGATCGAGCACCTCGAGGAGGGCGGCCGAAGGGTCCCCCCTGAAATCCATCCCCAGCTTGTCTATCTCGTCGAGCATGAATACGGGGTTGTTCGTCCCCGCCTGCTTGATTCCCTGCACTATCCTGCCGGGCAGTGCTCCCACGTAGGTTCTCCTGTGACCCCTGATCTCCGCCTCGTCCCTGATACCCCCCAGCGAGATGCGCACGAATTTTCTCCTCATCGCCCGGGCGATGGATTTGCCGAGGCTCGTTTTTCCCACCCCGGGGGGGCCGACGAAACAGAGGATCGGCCCTCTCATATCCTTTTTCATCTTCCTGACGGCAAGGTATTCCAGGATCCTCTCCTTGACCTGATCGAGGTCGAAGTGGTCGTCGTCGAGAATCTTTTTCGCCGTCTTCAGGTTTATGTTGTCCTTCGTCCCCTTGCTCCAGGGCAACTCGACGAGCCAGTCCAGGTATGTCCTCACCGTGGCAGCCTCGGCAGAATCAGGGTGCATCAACTCCAGCCTCCTGAGCTGTTTCTCCGCCTCTTTTCTGCCTTCATCGTGTATTCCCGATGCAACGATCTTTTGCCTGAGGTCCTCGATCTCCTCGGTTTTTCCATCGATATCACCGAGTTCGTGCTTTATCGCCTTCAACTGCTCCCTGAGAAAATACTCCCTCTGGGTCTTGCTCATCTCCTCCTTGGCCTGATCCTGGATCATCGTCTGCATCTCCGCCAGCTGCAGCTCTCTCGAGAGAAGGGTGTTTACCCTGGTCAGCCGCTCCACCGGGTCGATCACCTCCAGAACGGACTGGGCCTCCTCGATCTTCAGGCGCAGGTTCGAGGCCACGAGGTCCGCCAGGATACCCGGGCTGTTTATGTTCTCCATGACCATGGAAATCTCTGCGGGGAGGCTCTTCAGGTTCAATATCTTCTCGATCTTCTCCTTTACCGATCTCATGAGCGCTTCCGTCTCGAGGGATATCTCCTTCACCTCCTGCTCCGGCATCATTGTCGTTTCCACCATCATGTGGGAGCCCTCCTGCTTGTACTGCAGGATTTTCCCTTTCACGATACCCTGAATCAGGATCTTGATCCTCCCGTCGGGAAGCTTGAGCATCCTCATGATCATCGCCACGGTCCCCACGGGATAGATCTCATCGGTCTTCGGCTCCTCGATCGTGGCATCTTTCTGCGCCGCCAGGAAGATATAGCGCTTGCCGGCTAGCGCACTGTCCACCGCGGCGATCGACGCCTCCCTTCCGACAAAGAGCGGCAGCGTCATGTAGGGGAAGATGACAATATCCCTTACAGGGAGAAGCGGGAGAACACCGGGAACATCGTCGAATTCGTGCGCATCTTTCCCTTCCTCTCCAGCCTCGTCCTCCTTCTCATCAACCACTTTTCCGAGAGATTCATATTTTTCCAACCGTTTCCCCCTTTTCTCAGTCTCCGTCAACTTCGATCTTAACCTTCTTCCCTCTCCCTCTTTTCTCTTCGCAACGGTCCACGTGAATCTTGAGCACCCCCTCCCTGTATGAGGCCCTCGCTGAAAGCATGTTCACTGCTCCCGTGAACTCGAATGTCTTCCTGAACCGGCCGTAACTCCTCTCCATGCAGAGAAATACCGCACCCCCTTCGATTCTCCTGTCCTCTTTCATCCCCGCAATGATCAGCCGGTTACCGGCGACATCGACGGACAGGGACTCCACGTCGACACCGGGAACCTCGATCACGATGTGCAACCCATCCCCGGTCTCGAAAATATCTGCCGGCGGGGAAAAGGTCATCCCCCGGTCCCCGCTCTTTTCCTGCAGAATCTCCTTCTTCTCCGAGAGGTCAAGAATGTATATGCCCCTGCCGAAATCGTTCACGCCACCACCACGAACTTCATGTTTTGAACTTTTTCTTCACCAGGTCTCTCATGTATCGCCGCAGCTCTTTTCTCATATCCTCCCTCTGCAACGCAAAGGCGATGTTCGCCTTTAAAAACCCTGTTTTTTGCCCCGCATCGTATCTCTTTCCTTTGAACTCAACGGCATACACGCCCGTTTCTCCGATCATGCGTTTCATCGCATCGGTGAGCTGAATCTCGCCGCCCGAACCGGGCCTCGTATTCGATAGGGCGTCGAATATCGCAAAGGGCAAAATGTACCGTCCGATGATCGCCAGGTTGGACGGTGCCGCCGAACGCTGCGGTTTTTCAACCATATCGCGCACTTCGATGACGTTTCCCCTTTTCTTTCCCGGGTTAATTATACCGTACCTTGAGACCTTTTCCGGGTCAACTCTTTCCACGGCAACGTATATGCCCGTCCCGAATTTCTCATAGGCCTCGATCAGCTGCGCCGTGGCCGGCACCTCGGCATCGATGATGTCATCCCCGAGAACCACGGCAAAATCCTCCCCGCCGACCAGATCCCTGGCCCGGAGAACGGCATGGCCGAGACCCAGCGGCAGGTTCTGGCGAACATAGAAAAAGTCCGCCATCTCGCTTATTTTCCGAATCTCTTCGAGCTCGTCTTTTCTCTTTTTCTCCTTCAGCAGTTCCTCCAGTTCGAAGGATATATCGAAATGATCCTCGATGGCGTGCTTTCCCCTTCCCGTGACAATTATGATCCCGGTAATGCCCGATGCGACAACCTCTTCGACGCACTGTTGAATAAGGGGTTTGTCGACGAGCGGGAGCATCTCTTTCGGCGAAGACTTGGTAGCGGGGAGAAACCTCGTCCCGAGTCCAGCCGCGGGAAACACCGCCTTTTTCACGACCATCGCACCCTCCTTGTCCACGCTATTTTTGTTCAGTAGACGGGCACTGCCATTTCCGCCACTTT
>WVXK01000078.1:15846-25012 GCA_011773515.1 Deltaproteobacteria bacterium | reverse complement strand
CTCGTTCCGTAAAGCTCCCTTGTCAGGCGTTCCCTCAGGGCGGTAAAGTCGAGGCCGAGAATGGAAACCCGGCGGATGTAGGAATCGAACATCACGCCGAGGTCGTAACCGTATCCTGCAAACCTGTCGGGAACCTCTCCGTAGTGCTCCTCAAAATCCCGGACGAAATCCGCTACATCCCTGGTGGAAGAGAAAGGGTTAAAATCAGTGACACAGTAAAGGCCTTTCAGGTCACCCATTTCCTCTTTCAGGAAATTCACGTTCACCCACGATGAGAAGGAAAAATAGGGAACCTTGATATTATAATAGACCATCTGCGCGTGGAGAAAAACCCCCCGGCCGGGGACGTCGAGGATAAATACCCCGTCAAACGGAGCGGGCATCGACACATCCCTCTCCTCGACCCTTGCGTACTCCTCAAAATTGCTTTCCCGAACGATATCCTTGATGAGCCACACGAAATCCTCGGTTTCGGGAGGATAGCTCCTGTCCACGACGATATCTACCCCCTGCATCTCCGCCGCCCTGATCACCTCGGCGCGGTATGCCCTTCCGTATCCATTTTCGGGGTAGAGGATGGCGGCTCTGAACACACCCGAGGAAAAGGCGAAGTTCACCAGCTTCATCGCCTCCTGGGACGGCTTCAAGCCGAAATTGATAAAGCCCCTTCCCCTGTCCAGGTATTTCTGGCCCAGGTAAAAGATCGGTGGAAAGCCGTCTCCCTCCTCGAAAAAATATCCTTCCCGGCTCGATAGCGGCCCCACGACTGCCAGAACTTTCCTGCCCACCCTCCCCTCCTCCAGGTGTCGGGCGAGCATCGATGCGTTGCCGTACGTATCGTGTACCTCGATAAAGAAGGAATTCTCCGGGAACCCTGACCGGGACGTGGTTTTCATCAAAACCATTTCCAGGCCCGCCAGGACCGTGAAGCTGAAGTCCGAATAGGGGCCGGTAAAGGGGAGGTAGACAGCGATCACCGGCTTGCCGTAGCTCTCTCGAGCCAGCGCCATCTCTATCTCGTCCCCCTGCTCCTTCTCCCCCGTAAAGTCAGAAATGTCGGCAAATTTATCGAGAAAATAGCGGGTGAAACCGTAGAGTTTCTCTTCCATGCACCTCCGGGCTGCCAGGTAGGATATGAGGGTCCTGAAATGGAGCGTATTGGTGCTCTCCAGGGCGGTCTTGAAGACGAAGGGGTTGGCTGTCGCGGCGAAAAGGGACGATATCGTATTGGAGGCCTGAGCGTATATTTCCTCCCTGCGCTCGTAATCGCTCAGCACGAAAGCTTTCTCGAAGGAAACGGAAGCCTCGACGGGATTTTCGAGCCGCGCATCGGCGTTTGCCATGAACAGGTACATTTCCCTTTCGTCGAAGTCGACGAATCCGGAATCTCCGAGAAAACCTGCAACCTGCTTCGCTTCCCGGTACCAGCCCATCTCGGCGAATATTTTCATTCTCAAAAACATCGCCGAGTAGAGATTATACCGTGCCTTCAGCAGGGGGATTGCCTTCTCGATGACCTCGAACGATCTCTGGTAGTCACCGAAAGCATAGGTTATTTTCGCTATCCGGAAGTAAACGTACCCCTTCCTTTCGTCATCGACGGGCAACCCCGAGAGGGCCTCGTAGAACTCAAGCGCTCTTCTTCCCCCCGCCCTCCTGATGATATTTTCCCCCTTTATGAGGTCGATCGCGGAAACTCGCACCTTCTGGATATCCTCGACGGGTTCCCCCATCGCGGCTCTTTCCGATTCACCTTCCGTCTCGGGGTGCACGGGAAATCCAATGAACAGGCAGGAGAAAAGGAGCAGTGCCAGAAGTATCGTCTTTTTTAACGATGCGTGAGGTTTCGACAAAAAAGCGCCTCCCTCACCCGAAGATCTCCTTCACTTTCTCAAAAAAGCTCTTTCCAAGGGGTCCTGTCTGGCCTCCGGAAATCTCTTCGAACTCCCGCAAAAGCTCCTTCTGATCTTTCGTGAGCTTCTTGGGCACTTCTACGATTATTCGGACGATGAAATCTCCCCTTCCGAAGCCGTTCAGAACAGGGACGCCTTTTCTCTTGAGTATGAACTCGGTCCCCGCCTGGGTGCCCGGAGGGATTTTCAGCTTTTCCTTCCCCTCCAGGGTCGGGGCCTCGATCTCGCAGCCGAGAGCCGCCTGGGGAAAGGAGAGGGGGATCGCACAGATGACGTTATTGCCGACCCTCTCGAAGAGGGGGTGCGGTTTGACAGAGATCATCACGTAGAGGTCGCCCGGCGGGCCGCCATGCCTTCCGGGCTCTCCCTCTCCGCGAAGCTTGAGCCTGGTCCCGTTGTCCACCCCCGCCGGCACCCTGACGCTCACCTTCTTATCTTTTCTGACCGAAGCCGTTCCCCGGCATTTGGGACACAACTCGCGGACGGTCCTTCCCTGGCCCTTGCATCTTGCGCAGGTCCTCGTGACGCTGAAAAACCCCTGCTGGTATGAAACCTGCCCGTTCCCGTTGCAATCGGGGCACACATCTATCGATGTCCCCTCTCTGGCGCCCGTACCGCCGCAGTCCCTGCATGCCTGGTGCGTCGGGTAGGTTATGAACTTGTCGGCGCCGGAAACCGCGTCGCCGAAGTCGATCTCGAGGTTATAGCGTAAATCCGCCCCCTTCTGGGCCCTCGTTTTCGTGCCCCGTCCGAAGACATCGCCGAAAAACTCGGAGAAAATGTCCTCGAATCCGCCCATGTGGAAGCCAAAATCGCTGAACCCGAATCCCTCGGAGCTCGCCGAACCCATGGAGGTTCCGTAGAGGTCGTACATCCTCCTCTTCTCGGGATCGGAGAGGACTGAATAGGCCTCGTTGATCTCCTTGAACTTCTCCTCGGCGCCCCTGTCGTCGGGATTTCTGTCGGGATGGTATTTGAGGGCAAGCTTCCGGAACGCGCTCTTTAAATCCTCTTCCGAGGCATCCCTGGAAACACCCAGTATCGAATAAAAGTCTTTTCCTTTTTTCAACGTGGTTCCCCGCTCAGTTTCGTAAGAAAGCTTCTCCCATTATATATTTTTCCCGGGCATGGTGCCGGAAAGGAGCCGTCAGTCATCCCTGTCTTCGGAAAGCCCCCCCTCTTCCCCCGTTCCCCCGTCGGGTTCTGCCACCACTACCACCTGGACGGGGCGAAGGAGTCTGCCGTTCAACATATACCCTTTTCGGATGACCTGGTAGATCGTCCCGGCCTCCCTGTCGGGCACGGCGATACTGGATACGGCCTCGTGAAAATTCGGGTCGAAGCCCTCATCCCCGGCGTCGAGCTGGACCACACCAAACTTTTTAAGTACCTTGAGGAACTCGTTATAGGTAAGTTCGACCCCTGAAAGAAGCTGGCTGTCCCCTCCCTCCTCTCTGCCGTGCACGAGACCCAGTTCCAGACTGTCCAGCACGGGGATGAGCTCTTTTATCAACCTTTCGTTGCCGAAGGCGACGAGCTGCTCCCTCTCCTTTGCGGTTCGCTTCTTGAAATTATCGAGTTCGGCGTGAACGTAGAGGATACGATTCGACAGCTCCTCGTTCTCCCTGGTCAACCTTTCCAGGGCCTCGTCGATGGTCTCCTCAGGCTCCCGCTCGTCCCCGCCCGCCGGGACCTCCTCTACGGCGGCCAGCTCATTTTCCCGCTCATCGAAGGTATTGTCAAAGTCCCGGTCTTTTTTTTCTCCAGACATCCTGTTCACCTCATGTGTTGATTAGTTGTCTTCGAATTTGCCGCTCAACAGCTGAGCCGTGAACTCAACGAAGGGGATAATCGTTCCGTAATCCATTCTCACCGGGCCGACTACCCCTATTTTTCCTATCGTGGAATCGGACCTCCTGTACCCTGCAGAGATGACAGAAAGATCCTTGAACTCCTCGAGGGGATTCTCCGCGCCGATGGTTACCTGCAACCCCTCGGAGGACATCGTGTTGTCTATGAGTTTCAAGAGAGTGGTTTTCTCCTCGAAGCTCGATATGACGTGCTTGAGTTTATCCAGGTTCTCCGCAAACTCCGGCTGGGAGAGAATCTTCGACTGGCCCTCCACGATAATCTTGGCTTCGCTCATCTCGAGGGCTTTGTCCCCCAGGTTGAGCGCTTTTTTCACGATGCGGTTGTACCGGGCCTTCTCCCGCCTGAGCTCCTTCATGATAATTTTTCGCGTCTCCATTATGGTTCTGTTTTCAACGACCTCCTGATTGAGGTAGTTGGATATCCTGTCGAGTTCGTCCTGGCTGATGTCCTCGTCATGGTCAAAAACCCTGTTCTGAACGAGGCCCGATTTCCCAACGAGGAGCACCAGTATTCTCCGCCTGCTCAAAAGAACGAAGCCGATGTGTTTCAGCACGAGATGGCCCGGCCCGGGTGCGAGTAAAACGCAGGCATGCTGGATTCGGTCGGAGAGAATCTTGCTCGTTCCCTTCAGCATCTCGATCATGTCACTTTTGAAGTTGTCCACCTTGGCGCTGATGCTCTCCATCTCCTCATTCTTCAGAGACCGGAGCTGCATCAGCCTCTCCACGTAGTAGCGGAATCCCGCAGTGGTCGGAACTCTCCCGGAGGAGGTATGGGGCTGGTACAGATACCCCATGTCCTCGAGGTCGGACATCACGTTCCGTATGGTTGCCGAACTCAAATCCAGGGGAATCTTCTTGGTCAGCGTCCTGGACCCGACGGGTACCACAGCCCGCACGAATTCCTCGACGATGGCCTTCAGGATTATGTCCTCTCTCTCAGCCAGCTTGTTCATATTTCCCGGCAACCTCATCTTTAGCACTCTATCTACCCGAGTGCTAACCTTCAAAATACCAGAAAATAAGGGCAATTGTCAATAGCAACGGCTCCTCGTCGCCCCGCCGAAAAGCCGGGACCTGCAGAAAAAAACCTTAAGAAAACCGTATGGTTACGATTCCCCGACGACGGCTTCCCGGAAACCGGCGCGGGAGACTGTCATCACCCTATCTAAGCAGGGGGTCACCGGACCTCAACAGGTCGAGAAGCTCCATCCTCGTTGCATGTTTCGTCCTGAAGACCCCCAGCATGGCCGATGTGACCGCCTTCGCATGCTGTTTCTCGACGCCCCGCATCATCATGCAGAGATGATATGCTTCGATTATCACCGCGGTGCCGTGCGGCTCGAGGGTCTCAAATATCGCGGAAGCGATCTCCTGGGTAAGCCGCTCCTGTACCTGAAGCCGCCGGCTGTAAATCTCTACAACCCGGACGATCTTCGAAAGCCCGACGATCTTTTGCTTCGGAAGATACGCCACGTGGCACTTCCCGAGAAAGGGAAGGATATGGTGCTCGCAGAGGCTGAAGATGTCGATATCCTTGACGATGACCATCTCGTCGTATTCTTCCCGGAAAATAGCCCTTTTCAGCACCTGTTTCGGGTCCTTTTTGTACCCCGAGGTGAGATACCTGAGCGCCTCCTCCGTCCTCTCGGGCGTCTTTTTCAGACCCTCCCGCAACGGATCCTCTCCAACTTCGCGTATGATCTTTTTTATCAGTTCCTTCATGACACTTACCGTTTTCCTCATTCCGCATACCTAATCTACTGCCCTCTTGGCCGATAGTCAAATGGGAAAGACAGGAGAGCGTAAAAACCCTTCAGAAGGACAGAGCGGAAGAACGACAGAAAGGAACGTGCAAAAAAAGAACCGGTTCGCCAAAGGATTCGAAGCCGCGAAGATCCGATGTTGTTTGCTTTGAACGCTTTAGCTTGAACCCTGAACGGGCTATTTATTTATAATCTCATTGAAACGGGCAGGACTTTGTGGGGTTATAGTAGATAATGGTCTTTTCCCTCGACAGAAAAAGCGACGAGGCCCTCATGAAACTGCTCTCCCGGGGAAGGGAAGAGGCCTTCGACGTCCTTTTCCGGCGGCATTTCCAGCGCCTCGTCTCCTTCTTCTACAGGTCCATACACGATGAAGAGTCTGCGAAAGAACTGGCGCAGGAGGTATTTTTGAGAGTATTCCGGGCAAAAGAAACGTTCGAGGAGCGGGCAAAGTTCACCACCTGGATGTTCACGATAGCCAGGAACAGCCTGATAAATTACTTCCGGGACAGCAAGAAGACGGCCCACCTGGTGATGGGGAGCGTCTCGGATGAGAGCGTCTACGACTACCACCTGAAACGGTACCCCTCCACCGTTCCGGACCCTTCCGATTTGGCACAGGCAGCGGAGCTCGAGGTCATCGTTCAGGAGGCAGTCGAGGCGCTGCCCGAATCTCTCAGGACGCCCTTCGTGCTCGCCCAGGTAAACGGGCTGTCCTACCAGGAGATAGCACAGATTTTGAGCATAACGCCGGGAGCCGTAAAGTTGCGGGTCTTCAGGGCAAGGGAGACCCTCGTTGCCCACCTCGGGGAAATCGGGGTGAAACGAAAGAGCCAGAATGGTGTTTAACAGGATAAGGAGGAAACAGTGAAAAACGACTGCACTTTCATACGGGAACTCGTTTCCCTGTCGCTGGATGGAGAGGAGGGGCGGAAGGAGAAAAGCGCGCTGGTCGAACACCTGCGTGTATGCGAGGAGTGCGGGAAATATCTCGATATCCAGAAGGTCCTCCGTGAAAAGGCAAGAGAGGTGCCCCCCGTTTCCGCCGGCGAGATCGAAAAGAGATTGGGCAGGGTCCGTCCCGGAAGGGAAAAGGAAAAGGCCGCGGGATGGATATTCTGGCCTTCCCTGAAGCCGGCTGCCCTGGGACTGGTGGCCGTGCTTCTGGCCTCCACGATCCTTTTCGTCGCCGGGAAAGAGAGGATGCAAACGCTTTTCATGGCGAGGAACAACAGCCAGATAATCGGGACACTTCCGGATGAGGAGAGAGAGTTTCTGCTCTTCGTTGAGGAAGAAAGCGGGGAGGGCGAGGAGGATATTTTCGAAACACTGCAGGAAATCGACGAGATGGAAGAAATCTTCACGAATGGGAAGGCGGGAACGTAATGAGAGCACAAAATCACAGAACCGGCCCGATATTAATCACGCTCCTTGCAGCGGCGCTCTTCATGGTGCTTCCCGGCCAAACAGCCACCGCAAAACGGGGAGGCAACGCCGCTCCCCATTATCGTATCGGGAAGAGGGACGGCCCGGGCAACCCGGAAAACATGGAAAGGTGGAGAAAGCTTCCCCCCGAACGGAAAGAGAAGATTATCAAGCGCTACAGGAGGTGGGAGAAGCTGCCCCCGGAAAAGCGGGAGCGGATCCTCAAGCGGTACAGAAAGTTCAAGAACATGCCCCCGGAAAAGCGGGAGCGGATGAAGAGAAGGTGGAAGAGGATGCAGGAGCTCTCCCCGGAGGAGAGGGACAACCTGCAAGGAACCATGTCGAAATTCAGGAGATTTTCTCCCGAGAAAAAGGGTGCCATCAGGAACAACATGAAAGGCCTGCAGAATATTCCCGTGGAGAAAAGGTATGAACGGTTCATGGAAATGGACCAGCTTCGCGACTTCACCCCCGGGGAAAGGGATGTCCTCTACAAATATTTCTTCGAGATAAGAAGGGATTAGCACGTCGTTTCCGGCTTGCAGTTCGAGGGCGTGAGAAATGGTGATGATCCCGGCGGTTTATCTCCCCGTTGTATCTTAAAAAAACTCTCCGGACCTACCGCTTTCCCTGCCGGTCTTTTGTCTGCTCTGCACTCATCGAAAGTCTCCGGCAACTGCCGGAATCAACCGCCTCATCACCCACCCCCTCTCCCGGCACCGAAGTAGAAGATGACAAAAATGGCGATGAGAAGAATGTACAGGATATCTCCCCTGGACACCGCTTTGCCCTCCTTTAAGGCCAGCGCCCGCTGGCCCGGGATTACGCTCACCTGAAGGGCGAACGTTTCGGCCCGCAGGAGCTTTTGCCGGTCCCCGGACGTGTCCTGGCGAATAGGCTGAACCCCCGTTTTACGCCTTCACCGTCGCAGTAAGGGCAGCGCTCGTGCTCTTTGTCCTCCGATATTTTCCTGTAGGCCTCAAAGATTTTGTTGCAGCTTTTGCAGGAATACTCGTAAATCGGCAATGTGCATACCTCCGCTCTTTTTTCGTCTCAACGTTATCTTCACTCCCTTCACCCCGTACCGTGCTCCCGATAAATACCTGTTTTCGGGCATCATCCACATCCTCGGTGAACCTTTTTCCCGTTTTCCCGGGGTATATACAAGATGCGTGCCAGCAATTTCATTCGCATAACACACTGATTCTGTTGAATTTTTTTTCGCCCTCCCGGGCAGCCCGGGAGCGCACCCGTTGCTTTAGGAAAAAAGTGTTGCACGGCGGTGCAACATCGTTCAGGAAAAGCCGTACTTTTTCATCTTTCTCCAGAGGGTCGTCCTGTCCACGCCCAGCTCCCGTGCCGTTTTCCCCCTGTTCCAGCGGTTTTTTTCCAGTGCCCGTGCGATCTTTTCCCTCTCGCTGAACTGCGCAACTTCCCGTGAGGCATCCACGGGTCCGCAGGGCTCCTGAAAAATCGCCTTCCTCTTCTCCCTGCAATACTCGAGGATTTCGGGGTCGAGGTCGGCAGCGGTGATGATATCCTCCTTCGCGCACACAACGGCCCGTTCGATAAGGTTTTCCAGCTCTCTGACGTTCCCGCCCCAGGGGTAGCTCATGAGGCACTTCATCGCGTCGGGGGAAACGCCCCGCGCCCTCTCGATACCTCTCTTCTGGAGTTTTTTGAGGACATGCTCGGCCAGCATGGGGATATCGTCGACCCTTTCCCTGAGGGGAGGGATGTGAATAGGAATGACGTTCAACCGGTAGTAGAGGTCTTCCCGGAACGTCCCCTCCCTCATCAGTTTCTTAAGATCCCGGTTGGTTGCGGCGATAACCCGGACGCTTACCCGTATGGTTTTGGAGGACCCGACCCGCTCGAACTCGTGATCCTGAAGAACCCGGAGGAGCTTCACCTGTATGGAAAGCGGGATGTCCCCTATCTCATCGAGAAAAACCGTTCCCCCGTCGGCAGCTTCGAACCTTCCCACCTTGTCGCCGATAGCCCCCGTGAAGGCTCCCTTCACATGACCGAAGAGCTCGCTTTCAAGGAGCGTCTCGGTAAGGGCGGCGCAGGTCACCTTGACGAAGGGCCCCTTTCTCCGCGAAGAGAGATCGTGGATCGCCGTGGCGAAGAGTTCCTTCCCGACCCCCGACTCCCCCGTTATCAGCACCGTTGAATCGGTGTCCTTGAT
>WVXK01000078.1:0-15792 GCA_011773515.1 Deltaproteobacteria bacterium | reverse complement strand
TACGTCTCTACCCCTCCGAGCACCTCGCCCTCCTTGTCCCTGAAAAGGGCTGTCGAGACGGTGAGGGGAATGATCTTCCCGCTTTTGAGCCTGACGACGGTATCGACGTTCGTCCGGGGCTCGCCCGTCTCGAAGGTCTGCTTCATGGGACAGATGCCCGGGCACAGATCGACACCCATCACGTCCCTGCAGGACTTTCCGATCGCGTCGGAAGCCGCGATGCCGGTGAGTTCCTCCGCGGCCCGGTTGATGGAAGTGATCCTCCAGTCCCGATCGATCGTGATGACGGCATCGGAAATGCTGTTGAGAATAGCCTCGACCTTCTCCTTCTCCAGCTCCTTCTTTTCATACGCCAGTTCGAGGTCGTGAATGAGAGCCTGTATGTGGTGTATGACCCGTATGCTCTCGACGACGCCCACGATATCCCCCGACGAATCCCTGACGGGAGAGGTGTGCATGCATATCGGCGTCTCCGATCCATCCTTCCCGAAGAGCCTGATATTGAAATGGGCGATCGTATCCTTCTTTTCAAGGCACTCATCCAGGGGACAGGGGTCTCCGCACAGCTCGCACCGGACAAGGTCCCTGCACCGCATGCCGGAAGATTTTTCCGTTTCCGTATCGAAGAGCTTCGACGCGGAGGAGTTGATCGACATGACTTTCTTATCCTTCGATATGACGACGAGCGCGTCAGCCATGCCTTCCATGAGTTCCAGATACCCTATGGGCCTGCCTTCTTCCATAGATCACCTCGCTGAGGCACCCTGCTTTCCGGTTTTAAGCTGCCAGCGAAAGGAGCACGCCGCCGTTCATTGTGCCACGAAGCCATCGGCTTTTGCAACATGCAACAATTTATTTCATACATTCCCCTGTATCGGGACCAAGCTTTCACGCCGGACCCTTATTTCGCCAGACAGAGGTGGCATGTAAAACCGGTTCCAAATCCGGTCTTTTGGGGGCGATATTGAGACACAAACATGCATCCTCGCCCCGGGGTTTCGCCCGGAAAACCATGAAGGGTAACCTGTGAAGGCACAATGTTTTTCCTTGACATATCCCCCCTTATATGTATACAGTATACACATAGGAGGCCCCTCCTCCTTGTATGCCCATCTCCTTCCTATTTTTTAGAGAGAGGAGCCTGTCCTTTCCGGGGCAGGCTTCTCTCTTTTTCCGGGACCGGACCTGTTGGATTCATGTATAATCTCAGCAGGATGAGGGGAGATACGAAATTTACCTTCCGGCAGGTTATCGAGGCAGCCAGGGTCCTTGGTCTCGGCGACTCGGCCACCCTTGCAGAAATAAAGAACGCCTACCGGGAGCTGGCCCGGATACATCACCCCGACATGGGGGGCGACGGGGCAGATGCCGGAAAGTTTCTGGAAGTTTCTTTCGCCTACAACGTCCTTCTCGAATATGCGAAGTTCTACCGGATCGAGTTCACCGAGGAGGCCTACCTCAAAAGGTATCCCGAAGAGAAGCTGAGGCGGCGTTTCTACGCAGACCCCATCTGGGGACCGGGAAAGAGCGAACCCGAATCTTAGCTTTCCCCGGCAGCTTACTGATAGTTTTTCTCGTTTCCCAATTTTTTTTTTGCAATCAAAATCGAGTTATGTATAATACTTTGAAATCAAAAATTGACCGGAACTGAAACGAAATGAAAAACTGGCCTTTTTCTATCGCCCTCGCTCTGTCCTTATTCATCGCCGGCAGCTGCTCTCAGCAGGGAAGTTACACGCAGCCGATCGCCTACGATCACAAAAAACATGTCGATGAGGCTGGCCTCGACTGCCTGGACTGCCACAGGAGGGTCCTCACCCATCAGAAGGCAACGATACCCAACATCGACGTCTGCCAGGAGTGCCACGATGAAGCGATGACCGAGAGCGAAGAGGAGAAAAAACTCGTAGAATACATAAGCGAAAACCGGCAGATCCCCTGGATCCAGGTGCACCGCGTCCCGGACCACGCCTACTTTTCCCACAGGCGCCACGTGGCGCTGGGAAGGGTGGACTGCGAGCAGTGCCACGGGAACGTGTCCGCAATGAGCCGCCCCTTTTCGAAGCCTGCGGTAAAAATTACCATGGAGTGGTGCATGGAGTGCCATGAGAAAAACAGCGTGGATTTGGATTGCGCAACATGCCACCGGTAAATAAAAGGAGCAGTTGATGAACATTTCTCGTCGCGACTTTCTTCGCCTTCTGGGCGTAACGGGCGCCGTCGCCGGGGGCTATTCCCGGGTCTGGGCCGTGCCGGATGACTGGATGGAAAAGATAATATCCGGGCCCCGCATCGAGACCTGGAAAGTATCGACCTGCGGGCAGTGCCCGGCAGGGTGCGGCATTCGCGTCCGGCTCATCGATGACATCCCGGTGCGGATCCTGGGAAATCCCATCGCACCGGTGAACAGAGGATTCACCTGCCCGATGGGGGAAGCGGGCCTGGAGCTCCTCTACCACCCCGACCGGTTGACACAACCCCTTGTGCGCACGGGCAAGAAGGGAGAGGCGTCATTCGAACCCGTATCCTGGGACGAAGCCATCAAACAGGTCGAGCAGGCGCTGACAACCCTCCGGAGGGAAAAGCGCTCCGACCGTTTCGGCTTCATCCTGGGAGACGGCAATAGCCTGCTCGCCCGTTTCACGGAAGAGTTCATGTCCGGTTTCGGCTCGCCGCACCTCTTCCCCTGGCGTCCCCCCGCGGTAAACGAACTCGGCCTTTTCCAGGGGGGCGGGATATTCCCCGCACTCGCCTTCGACCTTAACCGTTGCGACTACCTCCTGACCTTCGGCACGAACCTTCTCGAAGAGACCCCCTCGCCCGTTCACTTCAATTCCCTCTATGGCTCCTTGAAGGAAAAACGCCCCCGCACGGGGCTGAAGATGATCCACCTCTCACCGCGCATGTCCCACGCCGGCATCAACGCCACGGAGTGGGTGAAAATTCTGCCGGGAAGCGCGGGCGTCCTCGCCCTGGGAATGGTCTACGTAATCATAAGGGACAAGTTCTACGACCAGGAGTTCATCGGAAAAAGCACGATAAACATAAAGAATATAAGGGAATTCCAGGACATGGTGAGGCGGAATTTTTACCCTGACCGCGTCTCCGAGCTCACCGGCGTACCTCCCAAGAAGATTATCCAGCTTGCCCGCGGCTTCGAGTCCGCACGGGCTCCGCTGGCCCTTTCCGGAGGCACGGCCGACGCAACAGAGACAGCCCTTTTCAACCAGTGGGCCGTGGCTTCGCTGAATGCCGTCTCCGGGAGCTTTTCCACCACCGGGCTCTGGCGGGAGCCTGCCGCGCTCCCCTGGGGGCCGGTGAGGGAAAACGCCTTCGACCCGCGCTCCCGGTCCTTCACCGGGAAGGATCTGAAACCGGGCGATAACGCCCTGCCCGCCTCCTGGGCAGCGCAGGCGCTGCCGGAACTTTTCCCGCAGGGAAAGGCTCCCGAACTTTCCCTGCTGATGATCGCCCAGGCAGACCCGGTATTCCAGGCCGCGAATCGAGAGGCCTGGGAGGGGTTCCTGAGCAGGATACCGAAGGTGGTGCAGTTTGCAAGCTTCATCGACGACACCTCATCCTTTGCCGATATCGTCCTTCCCCTGCCGACCTATCTGGAGCAGTGGGATCTCACGCTGCCCGTCCCCAACCTTCCCTTCGCCCAGGTGGGACTCATGCAGCCCGTGGTGAGCCCCGTGAAAGGCCCCCGCCCACTTGGGGATGTGCTCGTCAAGATAGCGGCGGATCAAAACGTCAAGATTCTTCCGGGCGCAAGGTTAAAATCATACCGTGAATACCTCCAGGCCCGGATGAAGCAGATCTTCAACTCCGGAAAGGGAACGCCCTACTTCGAGGAAGTTTCCCTCGAATTTCTCCAGGAGATCCGCAAGCGCGGCTGGCAGGTGTACAGTTATCCCGCTTTTTCGGATTTCTGGCGATTGCTCACCGAGAAGGGAGGATGGTGGGATCCCGACGGGTATCCCGACGCCGACTGGCGGGGGGAGAAGAAGTTCACCTTCCCAACCCTTACGCGGCTGGACCAGCTCTTTACCGAAAGATCTTTCCAGAAACCTTCCGGGGGAGGTGAGGATACGGGCAGGGACCCGCTTGCGTGGCTGGAGGAGAGGGCCAAGGGGGCCGAAGCCAGCGATATCTTCACCCTCGTCCCCTTCACGACCCTGATGAACATCACCGGCTTCGGGGCGAGCCAGCCGCTCCTTCAGGAGCTCTTCGGGCTCCATCCCCGCCTCTACTGGCAGACCTGGGCGGAGATAAACCCCGAGCGGGCCATGGTGCTGGACCTGAAAGAGGGTGATCAGATCCGCGTCACCACGGAAAAGGGCTCTTTCACCCTTCCCGTGAAGATAGTCCCCACCGTCTCGGCAGACATCCTCTCCGTTCCCTTCGGGCAGGGGCACAAAGGATCGGGAAGGTACGGGAAAAACATCGGGACAAACGCGATCGCATACCTCGATTACCGGGTGGACCCCCTGAGCGGCCGCACTTCGTGGCAGTCTACACAGGTGCGCGTGGAAAAGATAACGAAATAAGGAGCGTGAGACATGAAGTGGGGCATGGTCATAGATCTCCAAAAATGCACCGGTTGCGGCGAGTGCGCGGCGGCCTGCAAGCTGGAAAACAACGTGGCGATCGTGGAGCCCGAAGAGTCAGCGCTGGGTCGTTCAATGCTCTGGATGGACATGCTCACCATGTACGAGGGGGAATACCCCCTCCTCCGGGTGAGGCTGATTCCGCGCCCGTGCATGCACTGCGAACACCCACCCTGCACGAAGGTCTGCCCCGTCCGGGCCACCTACATAAACGAAGAGGGCATCGTTGCACAGATATATCCCCAGTGCATCGGCTGCCGCTACTGCATGGCTGCCTGCCCCTACACGGTCAAATCCTTCAACTGGTACAAACCGGAATGGATAAAAGAGAACCGCGCCACGAAAAACCCCGACGTCTCTGTCCGCCCCGTCGGCGTGGTGGAGAAGTGCACGTTCTGCCACCACCGCCTGCAAAAAGCCAAGGAGCAGGCAAAGTACGAAAACCGGGAACTTCTGGAAGAGGACTTCCAGCCCGCCTGCGTGGAAAGCTGCCCGACCGGGGCCATCGTATTCGGGGACCTGGACAATCACGAGCATCACGTAAGCCACCTGAAACACAGCCCGCGGGCAATGAAGCTGCTGGAAGACCTGGGAACTGAGCCGAAGGTGATCTATCTAACGGAGGTGGATTAAATGGAACGGACTTCCGTAAGCCCCCATCCCGACGCCGCTTTGCTCAGGCCCATTGAAAATCCCGGCAGGGGGTTCTACTACATCGTCGCCATTCTTCTCGCCGTTATCTTCTACACCATGTACATCTACGTCCGCCAGCTCAAATACGGGCTGGGAGTGACCGGAATGGCACAGCCCGTCACCTGGGGTTTTTACATCATAAACTTCGTCTTCTTCATCGGGATCAGCCACGCGGGCACTTTGATTTCGGCAATCCTGCGCCTCTCCAACGCCGAGTGGCGGCGCCCGATCACGCGAATGGCCGAAGTCATCACCGCCATCGTCCTCGCAATAGGAGGTTTGCATCCCATTATCGACCTGGGCCGCCCTGACCGGGTCCTCCACCTGTTCTACAACGGCCGCCTCCAGTCGCCCCTGCTCTGGGACGTGTGCAGCATCACGGCATATTTCACGGCCAGCACGGTGTATCTCTACATCCCCATGATCCCCGACATCGCGATCCTGCGGGATCGGGGAGTCCGGCCACGCTGGCTCTATAACTTTCTCTCCTGGGGGTGGCAGGGAACCAAGCGCCAGCACGAGGTGCTCGAGCGGGCGATGAACATCCTGATGGTGATGGTCATACCCATCGCCGTGTCGGTCCACACCATCATCTCCTACATCTTCGCAATGACGGTGCAGCCCGGGTGGCACAGCACCATATTCGGTCCCTATTTCGTCGTGGGAGCCATCTTCTCCGGGATCGCGGCGATACTCGTGGTCATGATCGTATTCCGCAAGTTATTCCGGCTGGAAAGGTACCTCAAGCAAATTCACTTCAACTATCTCGGCATCCTCCTGCTCATCATGTCCCTGATCTGGTTCTATTTCACCTTCTCGGAGTATCTCACGGCATTCTACGGGCACGAGCCGAACGAGATGCGTGTTTTCTGGTACAAGTTCACGGGGAAATTTGCCCCCTTCTTCTGGGGTATGGTGATCTGCAATTTCGTGATTCCCGTGGCCCTGCTCTCAAACCGTAAAACACGGACGATCCCGGGTATATTAGTTGCGTCCATCACCGTGATCATCGGCATGTGGCTCGAGCGGCTCGCCATCGTCGTCCCGTCGCTGGCCAATCCCCGCCTTCCCTACCCGACGGGTATCTACGTTCCCACCCACACGGAGTGGATGTTGTTCCTCTGGGGTGTATCCGTGTTTGCCCTCGGGTACGTTTTGTTCGCGCGGTTCTTCCCCGTCATCTCCGTCTGGGAAATCGAAGAGGGGCGTGAAGAGAGCGCCCACATCGTGGGGGAGCGCATAAAATCATACCAACCCGATATGGAACTTCATGAGCCGGAAGAAAAGGCATCCGCCGAAGTCGCCAAGCCTCCGCCGCCAGGCGATGAAGGAGGGGAAACATGACTCTTTTCCGACCAATAGATACACCCATTCCCTCGCGTGTGAAGGAGGGCTATAATGAACAATAAAACGATCTTTATCATCCAGGTCCTGTCGCTGTCGTTCATCTGGGTGCTGTTTACCGGCATCGCCGTCTGGATTCTCAACCTGATCAAGGTTTCACTCGCGCTCAAGGATGCACCCGACGCTTCCGTGGCAATCAGCATCGTCGCCATTCCCGTATTTTTCACCCTCGCCTCAGTGTTGACGTACGTGTTCATCGGCTTGCAGAGGGGAAGGAAGGAATAGGCGGGCCGCGGGGAAGAGCCGGGGGAAGGGTCGGCCGAAAAAACAAGAACTACGGGAGGTTTGAATAACCATGCGAAACAGGAGATTCCGCCATATAACCCCGGTGATTTTCAGCCTGGCCCTCTGCTTCCTCCTGGTTGTCTCCGGATGCGGGGAAGGGACCAAGAAAGCCCCCGAGAAGGCCAAGCCTGAAGCCGTGAAAAAACGGGTCACGAAAATAGACCAGGTCAGGGTCCGGAGGTATTTCCTGGTCAGTGATCTTTTCTCGGGAAGGAAAATCTTCGAGGAAAAGCACTGCAGCCAGTGCCACGCCATCTTCGAAAAGGAAGAGAAAGCGGGACCTACCCTGGATACATCCGAGTTTCGCGGGAGCTTCCTCGACATATTCTCCACCCTCTGGAACCATGCGCCCCAGATGGCGGTGCACATGAGAAAAGAGGGGCTGCCGCGGCCCGACTTCAGCACCCCGGAACTGAACCAGCTCGTCTCGTTCCTCTACATGCTGCCCTACCTCAGCGAACCCGGTGACCCGGCAAAGGGCGAAAAGATACTCATGGAAAAACTCTGCTTCAACTGCCACTTCAGGGGAAGTGCGGGAAAGAGGGGGGGGGTATCCCTTGACCCGCTGGGTGCCTACAAATCCCAGATCATCCTCATACAGCGAATGTGGAACCACGGGCCCATGATGATAAGCCAGATGATCTCAACGGGCACACCCGTTCCGAAGTTCTCCGGGAAGGACATGGCAAACCTCTTTGCCGCCCTGACCGAGGGAGAAAGGGGCGAGAAAAAGATCTTCCTCGGCATCGGCGATGCAAACAGGGGGCGGACGCTGTTTGCCGAGAAAAAGTGCATCAGCTGCCATGCCGTTTTCGGGCAGGGGGGAAAGCAGGGCCCCGACCTGGGGGAAACGGTCTCCCAGGCGGGCGTTGCCGAGCTGACGGCGCTGTTGTGGAATCACTCCGGGGAGATGCAGGAAAAATTCCGGGAGAAGAACCTCTCGTGGCCCTACTTCTCGGAAACGGAGATGGGCGATCTCATCGTCTACCTCTACTCCCTGAACTATATCGACAAACCGGGAGACCCGTCGAAGGGGGCAAAGATACTGGAGCAGAAAGGATGTGCAGACTGCCACTTCGAGACGGAGGAGGATAAGAAGACCTTCCTCAGGCAGGTTAGGCCCGATAACAGCATACAGTTCTCCAGCTACCTGTGGAACCACATACCGAACATGGAAGCCAACATGGTAAGCCAGGCCGTTACCTGGCCCGAGCTCACGGGCCAGGAGCTGCGCGATATCCTGGCCTTCCTGCAGAGCCAGTAGACGACTGCAGTTCGCAGTTCATAGCCCAACAAAAACAGAAGCCCGGAAGCACAGAGGCCCAGCTCGTATATTCTTCTTACCTCATAACGCTCTTTTTTTCCGGAGCTTTTGCCGTTTGGATCCTCTCCAGATCTATTTTCCGCTCTCTGATGCTCATTTTTACGCCGCCGGCTCTCATTCCGCAATTCGCATTGCCGTGAACAATTGATCATCCTTCACAGTCTCTCATCTTAAATAATTGCCATGGGGTGAGGTGCGTAGGATACAATAGTTTCTTACATCAATCTTCGAAAGGTGGAGGGCCGGGTGTTTTCCGAACTCATGTTTCTCGCCACGGGGTCCTTCGTGATCGCCCTCTCGGGGGCGCTCATGCCCGGACCGCTCTTGACGATCACCATCGGCGAATCGGTCAAGCGCGGCGCGAAAGCCGGGCCCCTTCTGATCGTGGGACACAGCATCCTCGAGGGGGCTCTCGTCATCCTCCTGCTGTCGGGTCTTTCCTCGCTCATCGTCAAGACGGGGTTCAAGATATTCTCGTTTTTCTCGGGGGGAGCGATCCTGCTGATCATGGGGTACTCCATGGTCCGGGAATCCTCCACCATCGACATGGAGCAGGTGCGGGGCAGCGGGGAAAAGAGGGGAAACATCATCCTCCTGGGCATTCTCGGGTCCATTTCGAACCCCTACTGGATAATCTGGTGGGCCACCATCGGCCTCGGATACCTCGTGGCGTCGATCAAACTGGGCGTTCCCGGCGTCGTGTGCTTTTTCATCGGCCACATCCTGGCCGATTTCGCCTGGTACACGGTCGTCTCCTCGGCAATCGCCAGGGGGAAGAAGGTTTTTTCAGCCAAGGTCTACCGCCGCGTCATATGTGCCTGCGGCATCTTTCTGATCGGTTTCGGGGGATGGTTCCTCTTCGGGTGCTACAAGCTCATCGCTGCATGACCGGCAGCGGGGGGATGAAGGCGGCAAGACCGGCGAAGCAACCGCCGTCCACCCATGGACATGCATCGTTTTCCGGTTTTTTGTTCCCCACCCTTGATGCGGCAATCCGCCGACCCGACGCCCTCTGCCTCCCGATCTCGGGGGGCACGGAATCCCGGGAGGGTTTCAGGCAGGGAATCCCTCGGCCTCTTCAACGTCGGCTTTCGTCTCGGCCCGGGAAGAGGTGAAATCCCCTGTTTTGATCGGAATGGCGACCTTCAGGATTATCGTGTACAGGAGCATCCCGAATCCCCAGATGCCCATTCCTATGAGGAACTCCGTAAACGTGGGGGTATATTCGTATATCTCTCCCAGAACATCCGGGATAAACCCCGGGATCACCAGGCCCATCCCCTTCTCGATGTACACCCCGTGCAGTATGAGTATGCAGCCGATGTTGAGGGTTATGAGATTTTCCCTCGTCTTCGGAATGAGGAGCAGCAAAAACCCCATGATGTTGAAAAGTATGGCGATCCAGATAAATGGAACGAGAGCGTTTTTGCCGTGAAGACCCATGTAGAGGTACTTGAATGACGCGATGTGGGTCGTGTCCGAGTAGTACTCCTTGAAATATTCGCAGACGAGCAGGAAGAGGTTTATGGCCATTGCGTAGGCGATGAGCTCGGCGATCTTGAAGATCGCCCTGTTGGTGATCCTTATGTTGGTCACCCTCCTGGCGATCTGAAACACGATGAGCATCAGTGCCGGTCCCGAACAGAATGCGGACGCTATGAACCGCGGGGCGATAATGGCCGAGTTCCAGAAGGGCCGCGCGGCGAGACCGTTGTAGAGAAAGGCCGTGACCGTGTGAATCGACACCGCCAGCGGTATCGAGGCGAGTATCAGGGGCCAGTATATCGCTTTGTTCGGCTCTCTGTTGTGATAGTGGTTGTAGATGATGTACCACGCGATGACCACGTTTATCACGAGGTAACTGTTCAGCGCTATGATATCCCAGGCAAGCAGCGACACGGGGAAGTTCATGCGGCCGATTCTCGGAATGAGGTGCCACACCCTGTCGGGGCGGCCGACGTCCACGACGACGAAGAGGATAGCCATGATGATTGCGACGATGGCGAGAATCTCCCCGATAACGGCTATCTCCTTTATGTCCTCGAACTTGTATATGTATCCCGGTATGACGAGGTACACGGCCGCCGCGGCAACGCCCACCAGGAAGGTGAAGTTGGCGATGTAAAACCCCCAGGAAACCTGGTCCCTCATGGCCGTGACGATCATCCCTTTGTTCAACTGAATCAGGTAGCAGATCACCCCGAGGACGACAAAAAAGATCAGGTAGCCGACCCACCAGTAATAGATCTTGGGTCCCTTGATGACGAGGTTCAGGACCTGGCCGAAAAACGTCGTTGATTGCTTTTCCTTTTTCATTCCCCCTACCTCTGGCTTTTTTATATTCCGAAATAGTAGAAAAACTTGGGCTGCGTGTTCAGCTCCTCCTTGAATATGAACACCCGCTTATTTTCAATGGTATACCTGATCTCGCTATCGGGATCATTTAAATCCCCGAACTTCCTGGCACCAACGGGGCACACCTCGACACAGGCCGGATACCTCCCGTTTCTCGACCGCTGGATGCAGAAGGTGCACTTCTCCACCACACCGACGTACCGGGGCCTGTTGCCGAGGTAATGGGTTTTGGGGTTGAGCTCCTCCTCCGGTATTTTCGGCTCCGCCCAGTTGAAATGCCTTGCTCCGTAGGGACAGGCAGCCATGCAGTACCTGCACCCGATACACCAGTTGTAATCGACCACGACGATCCCGTCCGGCTCCATCCACGTTGCCTGGACCGGGCAGACCTTCGTGCAGGGGGCGTTCCTGCACTGGTGGCACTGCACGGGCATGTAAAAATACCCTTCCTCGGGAACGAGATCGGGATTGTAATAGAGCTCGGCCTCCTCCACGTTTATGCCCTTCTCCTTCTCCATGCGGAGAACCTTTATCCACTGGATCTGGGGCTCCCTGGACTGGTTGTTCTCCTCCACGCACCCGTAAACGCATCGCCTGCAGCCGATGCAGCGGGAAAGATCCAGGGCATAGGCGAAGAGCGAATTGGGTATGTGAGGTTCCGCCGTTACCTCCACCTCTCTTCCGAACTTTTTTTTGTATTCATCCTCGAGCCGGGCAAGAACCCGCTCGAGATCCTCTTTCGTGAACTTCTTGAAATGCTGCTGGAAAAGCTCGCTCATGGAAAAAGAGAGGGCCTCTGCTTTTCTTCGCGCAACCAGGGTCGAACCGACGGCGGCACCCACCCCTTTCAAAAACTTCCTCCTGCTCCTTCTTTTCGCTTCCGATGTCTTTGTGTGGGACATGTTTTCTACTCCTGAAATGAAATTGCCCTTATTTGATATCTTCCGGACTGGCCGGGGGCGGCAGCGGTATGAGCGGCTTGAACCTCGGGGAGTGAGGGTTGTGGCAGTTGGCGCACAAAAGGTACTGCTTCTGCCCGTCCCACATTCCCGTCCGCTTGCCGTGAACGCCGGCTCTCCAGTCTCTGTACTTGTCGCCATGGCACTGGCCGCAGAGCCTGAACGATTCGGTGAAGGGAACCGTATCGCCGTTTGCCAGTCGCAGAACATCCCTGTTTTCCGCATCATGGCAGTCCAGGCACCAGCGCTGGCCCGCAGCGTGCGTTAGCTCGATGTCCGTGTGCTCGTCTTCGAGCTCCCGTCTCTGCCTGTTCGGCTCTATGTCCTCGTGGCAGTCCGAGCAGGGGAATATCCCTTCGGTGAAAGGCGGGGGTGCCACAGCGAAGGATCTCACGTCTTTGCCGTGACAGACGGAACAGCGCTGTTTGTACAGTTTCTCACCCTCCCTTATCACCTGCTTCACCTTGTCCTGCTCGATGTCTTCGGCGATGCTCCTTAAATACGCGATCACGTAAGAGATGTTGTCTTCACCCAGTTCCTTGCCGAAAGAAGGCATATCCTTTCCGTGCCGCCCCTTGGCTATAGATTCGAATATCTTCTGATCCGTCGAGCCGTACCTCCATTCCTTGTCGATGAGACTCGGCCCTGACCTTCCCTCCGCATCTTTGCCATGGCAGGCGGAACAGTTCTCCAGGTACACCGGCCTTCCCTTGGCGGCCTGAATTTTCGCCCTGTGGGTTTCCTTTCCATCCTTTGAAAGGCTCTTCAGGAAGGCGATAATGTCCCATATCTTCTCATCACCGATATATTTTCTCCAGCCGTGCATGCCCCCCGGGCGTCCCTTCGAGATCGACTCGAAAAGCTTTGCATCCGTTGCCCCGTACTTCCACCTTTTCCTTTCAACGAGGTTCGGACCGATAGCACCCTGACCATCAGGCCCGTGGCAGACACCGCAGTTTTCCCGGTAGGCCTTCTCACCTTCCGAGATCATGACCTTCTTTTTCAGCCCCTGAATCTCCTGGGTCATGCTCCTGATATAGGAAACGATGCTCCAGATCTCCTCCTCCTTCAGATTTTTTCCAAAGGGCGGCATACCACCCGGGCGCCCCCCGGCGATGGATTCGTAGAGCTCCTGGTCCGATGCGCCATACCTCCACTTGTCATCGGACAGGTCCGGACCCACGTGCCCCATTGACCTTTTTATCTTCAGTTCCCCCCCGGCTTTCTCCTCTGCCTTCCCCCCTTGTGCGACAAGCGAAACGGAAACCACGAGAGACAGGGCGGCGAACACATAAAGACGGGTCCCCTTCGTTAAAGTTCGAGTAAACATCGAAACTTCTCCTTGGATTAGATTGTTACCATGATATGTGTGATATCCAAATAAGAATAGTTACCACATGCAGAATGTGTCAGTCAACGATTTACCGACTGTAAAAATTATATCACAGCCTNNTTATGATACCTGATGAAAAAGACCAGAAACAGGACCATGAACATAAACGCCGACAGCAGGTAAAAGGAGTCGTTGAAGCCTTTCATCAGGGCCTGCCTCTTCATCTCACCATACACCCCCTGCATCGCAACCTGCTCCGAGAGGGCGGGTCCCATCCCCGTCTTTCCCAGTATAAAGAGCTTGATCCTGGCAAGAGAGATGTTGAAGCCCTCGTTTAACCGGTGCATGTGCTCGGAGAGGCGCAAATGGTGGAACTGGGAGCGCCGGGTGACCATGGTGGTGGAGAAGGCGATGCCGAAGCTGCCGCCCAGGTTCCGGAGAAAGTTGTAAATCGACGTGGCGTAGCCCATCTCGGGCTTCGGAATGAGCGAAAGGGTCAGGTTGGTCAGGGGGATGAAGAGGAACGCCATCCCCATACCGAGGACCATGCGGGGAATCATGATCGACACGAAGTCGGCATGAAGGTTGAAACGGCTCATCAGGCGCGTGGAGAGGGCGCAGAGAAACACCCCCACCACGAGCACGTACTTGGGATTGTACCTGTCGGTGAGCCTGCCCACGATGGGCATGCAGACGAGGGTGACGACGCCCCCCGGAGCCAGGATCCACCCCGCCTGAAAGGCCGAGTAGCCCATGAGGATCTGGACGTAGAGGGGCAGAAGGACGATCGAGCCCAGGAGGTTGAAGAAGGTGATGAACATGGCGATATTCCCCGAGGCGAAGGAGATGTTCTTAAAGAGCCGGAGATTGATGATGGGCCTTTCGGCGAAGTAGAGCTCCCTGATGGCCAGGAGAATGAGGGCCAGTATCGAAATGATTGCGAGGTACACGATGAAAGAGGACTGGAACCATGCCTCCCGCTCGCCCTTGTCGAGGATTATCTGGAGCGCCCCGACGCCGATGGTCAGCAGGATGATTCCCCAGTAGTCGATCCTCCCCTTTATCCTCTCGAAATAGGGGGGATCGTGAATGAAGAGAACCGTCATCAGGATCGCGATAATCCCGATTGGCCCGTTGATGTAGAATATCCATCTCCAGGAGAGCGCGTCCGTCACGTACCCCCCGAGAAGCGGGCCCGCGATGGGGCCGAACATGGCGCCCACGCCGAAAATGGCCATGGCCATCCCGTGCTCCTTCGGCGGAAAGGTCTCGAGAAGGATGGCCTGCGAGATTGGCTGGAGCGCCCCGCCGGCGAGCCCCTGGAGGACCCTGAATGCAACGAGCATCATAAGGGACGTCGAGGCCCCGCACAGTATGGAGCTCACGGTGAACAGGGTAATCGACCCGATGAGGTACCGCTTCCTCCCGAACATCCGCGCAAGCCACCCCGACATGGGGATGATGATGGCGTTCGACACCAGGTATGAGGTGAGCACCCAGGTGGCCTCATCGATGCCGGCGGAAAGGGACCCCCGTATGTGATCGAGGGCAACGTTGGCCACGCTGATGTCGATGATCTCTATCATGGTGGGGATCATCACGGTTATCGCAACGATCCACTTGTTCACCCTCGTGGCGGGCATCTGTTACCTCGATACGAGGACGGTGGGCACCACGGACATCCCGACCCGCAGGGACACATCTTCGGGGATCGGTTCGGTAAAGACGATCTTGACGGGAACCCGCTGGACCACCTTTACGTAGTTTCCCGTTGCATTCTCGGGAGGAAAGAGGGAAAATGCCGACCCCGTCCCCGCCATGAAGCTCTCTATCCTTCCGTGGAGCTTTCTCCCCTTGTAGGTATCCACCATGATTTCGACGGGATCGGAAACCCGCATGTGCTCAATCTGGGTCTCCTTGTAATTTGCCACGACCCACAGCTCTCCGTTTGCGACAAGCGCCATCACCGGCTGCCCCACGGTGATATAGTTCCCCACCTCGACGTTCTTCCTGGTAACGTACCCACCCCCCGGGGAGACAAGGGAGGTGTACCTGAGGTTCAGCCGGGCGTTTTTAACGGAAGCCCCGGCGCTCTCTATAGCCGCCTTTATGGTCTCGAGAGAAGACGCGAGGGAGGCGAGACTCGCTTCCTTTGCCTCCTTTGCAGCGCCTGCGATCTGAAGTGCCGTTTTCGCCTTGTCGAATTCGCTCCGGGGAATGGCCTCCGATTTCAGGAGGCTCTCCGCCCGGTCGAAATCGATTTTTGCCTGGTCAAGCTCCGCCCCGGCGAGCTTCACGTCCGCCCGCGCAGCGGAAACCGCCTTCGTCGTCTGCACCAGCCGCTTCTCCTCCGATACGAGCTTTGCCTCCTCCTCGGCAAGCATGACCTCGTAGGGTTCCGGGTCGACCCTGACCAGGACGTCTCCTTTTTCCACGTGCTCGTTGTCAGCGACCAGCACCTCGTGGACCGTTCCCGCCACCCGGGGGGAGATGGTGTACACCGTGCCCTCTATGAAGGCGTCGTCGGTCTTGATGTGGGTCTTGCGGAACTGGTATACGAAATAACCGATTACGGATCCGGAGATAAGAAGAATCGCAAAGATGACAAGGGCGATCTTTCCCCTTCGCCTGTTCCTGTTCTTTATCTCAACGCTGTCGGTTTGCATACGCTATTTCCTCATTTCCCTGACGAGCATTCACGTCCTCGATAAATTATACAGGTGATGGTCGTCCCGTGTCTCGTGTCCCGGGAAAAACAAAAAAAATCGGGCATGATAATCGATGTGAAATGCTCTGTTATTAATTCAGAATCGATCATAAATTGTCAAG
>WVXK01000077.1:9350-11378 GCA_011773515.1 Deltaproteobacteria bacterium | reverse complement strand
CGGGGAATGGCGCTCGGCGTCACCCAGCAGCTCCCCATAGATGAGCGGCACACATACTCGAGGAAATACCTGCTAAACAACATAACTATTCTCATGGGGGGAAGGGCTGCGGAAGAGATCGTCCTCGGTATCATTACGACGGGTGCGGGAAACGATATCGATAGGGCAACGAGCATCGCAAGGAAAATGGTCTGTGAATGGGGCATGAGCGACAAACTGGGTCCCGTTACATTCGGGAAAAAAGACGAAGCCATATTTCTCGGGAAGGAGTTTGGGAGGCAGCAGGATTACAGCGAGTCAACGGCCCAGGAGATAGACGACGAGGTAACGAGCATCGTGAACGGGTGCTACGAAAGTGCAAAGGAGATGTTGACGAAGAACGTCGAAGTCCTGCACCGGGTCGTGCAAAAGCTCCTCGAAGATGAGGTGATCGACGGGTTCCTGATCAAACAGATAATCGAGGAGCACAATCCCCCGGATACCCCCAGCCCGGCTACGGGAGTTGCCTGAGAGTGCCCCGTTATATCAAGTACCTTTCCAGAAACGAACTCAGGGAAAAAATCAATCACCTCGGTTTCACGGGTGCTCATGCGGAAAATTTTGCATGGCATGCGGGGGAAATCGTTGTCGTCGATTCCCTCCCCCTGCCCGGCGACGAAGGAAAAATTCTTCGCCTTCTCGCCCGGGAGAACGTCCACTTCTTATCAAGCAGCGAAAAGATTCTCCTTGGCTTTGATGGACGGGATAAGATAGATACCATAAGGAAAAACTTTGGCGGCAGCCCGGAGGTTCGGTACATCGAATCTGTCGGGCGGGCTGTTGAACATATCAACAGCAGGCACAAGCACATCATCGCAAGGGGGAAGAAGGTCGAGATCGATGGAAAGCCGCCGCTTCTCATGGGAATCGTAAACGTCACACCCGACTCTTTTTCCGACGGTGGAGAGTTCTTTCAACGGGAAAGAGCAATTGAACGCGGGCTCGAGTTGATATCGGACGGGGCCGACATCGTGGACATCGGCGGCGAGTCCACCCGTCCGGGAGCAGAGCCCGTCGGAGAAGAGGAAGAGACCGAAAGGATCATCCCCGTCATAGAAGACCTTGCCGGGAGAACGGATGCCCTGTTATCGGTGGACACCTATAAATCGGCGGTTGCCCGTGAAGCACTGAAAGCGGGCGCTCACATGATCAACGATGTCTCCGGTCTCGGCTTTTCAGGGGACATGGCGGACGTTGCTTCGCAATTCGGGGCCGCGGTTATCATCATGCACATGAAGGGTACTCCCGCAAATATGCAGGAAGACCCGCGGTATAAGTCCGCTCCGGACGAGATTCTCGAGCAGCTGGGCCACGGGATAAAAAGGGCGGATAGGGCTGGCGTCAAAAGGGAGAGCATTCTGGTAGACCCCGGCGTCGGCTTCGGGAAACGGTACCGGGACAACTTATACATTATCAAAAACCTTGAGGAATTCAGGTCTGCCGGATATCCTGTTGTGGTGGGAGTGTCGAGAAAAGCGTTTATCGGCAGGGCGACGGGAAAAAGTGTCGATGACAGGGCATTCGGGACGGCGGCAGCAGTTGCGATTGCCGTTAACAACGGCGCTGACGTGTTGAGGGTTCACGACGTGAAAGAATCAAGGGATGCGGTTCTCATGGCCTGGGAAATACGGAGAGAGAAGGCATGTTAGAATTCCTGGCGAACATAACGATCGTTGACGTTATCGACATAGTCCTCGTCGCCGTGGTCTTTTACCGGATACTGATACTTATCAAGGGAACCCGGGCCGTTCAGATCATCACGGGCCTTGCCCTCCTGTTCTTTATCTTCCTCGTATCGAAGCAGTTCGGGCTTCTCACCTTCCAGTGGCTCGTGGGTAATTTCCTGGCCTACATCATCGTTATCATGGTGATAATCTTCCAGACCGAGATCAGGGCCGGTCTTGCCCGGGTCGGCAGGTACCGGTTCTTCCGATCCACCAGCATGGTTAAAAAGGAGATCTTAAACGAGGTGATCGACTTTGTCGAGTT